>PBIX01000028.1 GCA_002720975.1 Planctomycetota bacterium
TCGAGCTCGGCGGACTCTTCCTCTTCTTCCTCTTCCTCCTCTTCCTCCTCTTCCTCCTCTTCTTCCTCTTCCTCCTCTTCTTCCTCTTCTTCGAGCTCGGCGGACTCCTCCTCGTCTTCCGATTCGGAGGCTTCGCTTTCAGTGAGGTCGCCCTCTTCGCCCTCCTCCTCGTAATCCTCCTCCTCGCCTTCTGGTTCTTCGAACAGATCAGGCTGTTCCCAAGAAACGGAGGGCCCCGGAGCGGGCAGAACTTCTCCCGATAGTGCCTCCGAGTCCTCCTCTGAGGGGTCTGACGGAGACTCTAGGGACGGGTCGACGGGTTCCCGAACTTCGATCTGGGAGCTGGAGTCTGCGTCGAGTCCTCCGCCGCTTTCCGCGCCCTCGCTGCCGCCGACTTCGGGTGCAGCCAGATCCTCGCCAGGGCCGAGTTGGGGCCCGTCTTGGGAATCGGAATTGCTCCACTTATCGGAGTCAGCTTCGTGCGTGCGTTCGGAGTCTGATGGGTCATTGTCTGGTTTCAGCGGTTGGGCACCCTCGGGCACCTCACCGCGGACGCGGACGTCCTCGGGGTAGGGTGAAGGCGGAAGGGGTTGGATCTGGGGTCCAGCCTCCCCGGCTTCCTGTAACGCCTGCTCCATGTAGGCAACCGTTTCAGGGTCGGGTACCAAGGCTCTTGCCTCAGCTTGAGAAACCCCATCCGCATCCTTCTCCGACAAAGCGTCCGATATCGTGAGATCCCGCCTTGAATTCCCGGAAAAACTGCTCGGATCCCGAAGCCAGGTGAGCCAGACCGCACTGAAGAGAACGGCGAGACCCAAGGCAAAACCCGCCCAGGTTGCGATCGAGGCCTTCAGGGCGCCACCCGTGTTGGCGCCAAATTCGCCGCCCAGGGTTGGGCTGATGACCCCCAGGCAGATGCCAAGGCCGATGGCCGTGAAGAGGATCCCACACAGGTGTCGACCCACGTCAATCTCGACCTCTTTCCCTGCAAAGAAGAGGACCGCTCCCACGGCAGCGAAGCCACCACTCAGGAGCATGGTCGGCCAAGCGCCGAAGGCCCCCACAAGTTGGCGGGCCAGGGCCCCGGTCCCGGTGACATCTGCTTCAGCGGGCCGCAAAAAGGTGAGGACGGCCAGGACAAAGGGAAAGGCAAAGACCGTACAGAGGGCGAGGCCCATTACCTCCCGACCCGCACTCGACGAATGATTGGATTCAGGCATCAGGCTTCCTCTGCGTGTTCAATGTTGCTCGTGTTCTCTTCCCAGTCCTCCAACGTCAGGAGGATCTCCCGTGACTTCGATCCTTGGTGATCTCCCAAGATGCCGTTGTCCGTCATCTGGTCGATCAAGCGCGAAGCGCGCGTATATCCGATTCCAAGCGAGCGCTGCAGGAGGCTGGCGGATCCCCGCCTGGACTTCAGCACCACGCGCACGGCATCGTCAAACATCTCGTCCACCTTCTCACCGCCCTGGGTGAGCGTCCCTGCAGGTGCCGTGCCCGTGGCGGCCTGCACCATTTCCTGATCGAACGTCGCCACGGATTCGTTACAGACGTAGTCCACCAGGGCTTGGAGTTCGTGGTCCTCCACGAGAGCACCCTGCACTCGCCGCAGCTGGCTTGACTGGGGCGGGGAATAGAGCATGTCCCCCTGACCCAGGAGCTTCTCTGCTCCCTGCGAGTCGAGGATGACACGGCTGTCGGTACCGGAGGACACCTGGAACGCGATCCGGGTGGGCAGGTTCCCCTTGATAACGCCCGTGATCACATCGGTGGAGGGACGCTGAGTGGCCACGATCACGTGGATCCCCACGGCCCGCGCCTTCTGGGCCAGGCGCGTGATGGCGTTTTCGGCCTCCTTCTTGGACTGTGACATCAGGTCCCCCATCTCATCGATGATGATGACCATGTAGGGCACGTGACGGGGCGTACGCTCTTCGTTGAAGTCGTCCCCCATCTGCTCACGCAGAGCCTCTTCGCCCATCTTGTTGTAGCCCTTGATGTTACGCACACCGGCCATCTTGAAGAGCTCGTAGCGGCCCTCCATTTTTTCCACGGCCCAGTTGAGCACGGTGGTGGCCTGCTTCATGTCAGTCACCACAGGGAGTTCCAGGTGCGGGATCTTCTGGAACATCTGCAACTCGACCATCTTGGGGTCCACCAGGATCGCCTTCACGTCATGGGGGGAGCGCGTCAGCAGCAAGCTCGCCATGATCGTGTTGATGCAAACGGACTTGCCAGAACCCGTGGTGCCTGCAATGAGCAGGTGGGGCATCCGCGTGAGATCTTCGACGATGGGGTGGCCCTCGGCATCCATGCCCAGGAAGAGCGGGATGGCCGCGAAGTCCTTGTCATAGGCCTCCTGGCGCACGAGCTCCGAAATCCGCACCACCCGTCGGTTGTTATTGGGTACCTCGATACCAATGGTGGACTTGCCTGGAATGGGCGCGATGATGCGGACGGACTTGGCCTTCAGCGTTCCAGCAATCTCAGGGGCAAGGCTCGTAACCCTGTTCATGCGGGTACCTTCCGCCACGGTCAACTCAAACAGGGTGACCGCCGGCCCCACCTCCGCGTCCACAACCTCCGCGCTGACGCGGAAGCTCTTGAGGACGTTCTCAAGGTTCCTGGCGCTCTGCTCCAAGAACTCCCCGTCCTTGTCGGGCCTGGAGGCCGGGGGATCCAGCAGTTCAGCGGGAGGATAGGCCCACGGTCCAGGGGGAGGCGTTGGCGGTTCGTAGACAAAAGGTGTGGTCGCGACCGTGGGCTTCTTCAGGTTCGACCGGGGCTTCTTCTTGGCGGCAGGGACGACCACGTCGTCTTCCTCCTCCCACTCATCCTCGTCTTCCTCTTCGTCTTCCTCCTCCTCGTCCTCCCACTCCTCTTCGTCTTCCGCCTCCTCTTCTTCCCACTCTTCGTCCTCCTCGAGCTCTTCTTCGTCCTCCTCTTCCCACTCCTCATCCTCGTCGTCGTAGTCGAGCTCCGCCTGGCTGGGCGACACAGCCTTGGCCTTCTTCTTGGGCGTCTTGCCCGCCGGCTTCTGGAGGTCCTTTCCGAGCAAGAAGTCCCAGAGGCCCACGATCAAGCCCTTGGCCCAACTGAACACCGCCCGCACGATCCCGTCGCTGGCGCGCTCGTCCAGCCAACCGCTCAGAGCTCTCACCGCAGGGTAGAACGCCATCTCTGTGGCCAGCATGAACGATATGCCACAGGTCGTGAGGAGCAGCACCCACAAGCCCAGGCTGCCGAAGCGGACGACCAACCCCTCCATCGAGACGTAGGCGAAATACCCACCCGGCCCGTACGGAAGAGTGTTGTCCAGGGCGGCGCCCTGGATTCGCTCAGCCGCATCGGGGCCGAAACCCAGGTCCAGCAGGAAAGCCAGGCTCATCACAAAGCAGACCCCACCCAGGGTCCGGATCGCGGCGAGATTGACCTGCTTGCGGGCGACGATGATGCAGCCCCAACACAGGACAAGCAGGCTCAGGATATAGGCCGCCAGCCCGAGGTAGATCAAGGCCTGCTTGGCCAGGTAGTGGCCAATCCACCCCCCCAGATTGTGGCCTTGGGCAGCCGGGTCCTCGATGGGCGTGTAGAAAGAGAACAGGGAGATGAACAGCCAGATGGAGACGCCGATCATGAACAGTCCGGAGAGTTCCCGGACCCGGGCTGCGGTGGCGTCGTCCAGCTCATCACCAAACAGGAAGCTCTGGACGATCTGGCCCACACGGCCGCTCTTGCCCTTCCCCTTCTTTCCCTTCTGCGCCTTCTTTCGACTCAAGATTCTGTCCCCCCTGATTGTGCATTGCCCCGGCTGAACTCTTCACCGGGGCGGGTCCCGATGGAGGTGAGGTGGGAGAGTCCGGTGACCCTCGTCCCATCAGGTTCGCACGATGGCGGGAGGCGTTCAAGGGTCACGACCCGGCAGAGTTTTCTCTGCTGCAAGCGCAACGCCCGCCGGTATGGAAACGCCTTCCGGGTTGGGGCCTTTCGTAGCCCCCCGGGGGGCTACCCGAGGAGGCGCACGAGGTGCCGGGCCACGACGGACTTGGGTCGGCGCATCCAGCGCGCCACCTCCCCTGTCCCATCCAGGACCCTCACACTGGTGGAACGGGCATTCAGAGCCGAGGCGTCATTCAGCACGATATAGTCAGCGTTCTTGGCCTTGAGCTTGGCCAGAGCCCGGCGGGGGCCATCGCTGGTCTCCAGGGCGAAGGCCACGACCGTGCGCGGGCCCTTGCGCCGCGCCACGCTGGCCAAGAGATCGGGGTTACGGACCAGGGGCAGGTGAACCTCACCCCCCTCGGCCTCCTTCACCTTCCACTTCCCCCGCCGCCGGGTACGCGGCCTGTAGTCGGCCACGGCGGCAGCCATGAACAGAGCATCCGCCAGGGGGAAGTGCTCGCGCAGTGCCGCCAGCATGTCCCGGGCACTCACCACGTCCACGCGCTTCACCCCTTTCGGTGTTTCCAGAGAAACCGGGCCGGCGATCAGGGTCACCCGATGCCCCGCCTCCACGGCCGCAGCGGCGATGGCAAACCCCATGCGGCCGCTGGATTCATTGGAGAGATAGCGCACCGGATCCACGTGTTCGCGCGTGGGGCCGGCGGTCACAACCACCCGCAGGCGGCGGCGCTTCATGCGCCCAGGATCTCCAGCAGTCGCTGTGCGATGAGATCCGGGTCCGCCAGGCGTCCAGGGCCATCCTCGCCACAGGCCATGTGACCCACCTCGGGCTCCATGCGTTCCCAGCCGTCCTCCACCATCTGGGCCAGATTCCGCGCCACCGCGGGCTGCGCCAGCATGTGGGGGTTCATGGCTGGACAGACCAGGCGAGGCACGCCCAGGGGCACGGCCATCAGCGTCGTGGTCACCAGATCCGTGGCCAGCCCCATGGCGATGCGGCCCGCGAGAGCAGCCGTGCATGGCGCGACGACCACCGCGGCCAATCCACGTGCAAAGTCGATGTGATCCATCGCACCAAGACGATCCTCGCCCAGCTCGTGGACACGGGCGGGCTGCCCCGTCACGGCTTCGAACTGCTGTGGGGAGACCAACTGGGCGGCGCTGGGCGTCAGGAGTACGGGCACGTCGTGTCCTGCCTGAGCCAATTGACTGGCCAGATCGCAGGCCTTGTACAGAGCGGCGGAGGCGCTGGTGCAGAGAAGGATTCTAGCCATGACTATTGCCGCTGTCGGATGCCTGGGACGGGGAGGCCTCGCCATCGGCCAGGCCCGCGATGCGACGCACTTCGGCCACGGCCGTATCCAGATCGTCGTTGATCACAACGTGATCGTACTTGACCCGCTCGCGATACTCGTCCTCGGCCTTGCGCAGGCGCCTTTCCAGGGCCTCAGGGGCCTCCGTGCCCCGGTTTGTGAGTCGCTGACGCAGGGTCTCGAAGTTGGGCGGAGCCACAAATACGTAGATGCCCGGTTCGTCAAGAGCCTTGAGCTGCAGCGCGCCCTGCACGTCGATTTCAACCAGATACACGAGCCCCTGGTCGATGGCAGCCCGCATCGGATCGCGCAGGGTCCCATACATGTTCCCGTACACCTCGGCATGCTCGATGAACGCGCCGGCCTCGATACGCTCGCGGAAGACCTCCTTGGAGAGGAACTCGTACTCGCGCCCGTCCTGTTCGCCAAGCCGCGGCTCCCGAGTTGTGGCCGACACGGAGAAGACGACGCGCGGATCCTGACGCAAGCGCTCGCAGATGGTGCTCTTGCCGCAACCCGAGGGGCCCGAAATCAGCAACATGCAGCCCGTATCAGACCCCATGGCTACTCCACGTTCTGCACCTGCTCCCGCAGGCGCTCGATCTGGGTCTTGAGCTCCACCACGGCGTGGGCCGTGCGTGCATCGTTGCACTTGGAGCCGATGGTGTTGGCCTCGCGGTTGAACTCCTGGGCCAGGAAATCCAGCTTGCGACCCACGGCACCGCCCTTGGCCAGCAGGCGGTCCAGCTGCTGAAGATGGGCCTCCAGGCGCGAGAGCTCTTCGCTGACGTCGAGCTTGTCCCCCAGAAGCGCCATCTCCCGGGCCAGATCCCGGCTGGAGACCGTCTCGTTCCCGTCCAGTAACTCGCTCACCCGACGCTTCAGGTCTGCCTGGTGACGGCGCACCAGGCCGGGTGCGCTGCGCTGAATGCTCTTGTGGATCTTGGCGATGGCGGCCGCGTGGGAGGCCAGGTCTTTGGCCATGGCCGCGCCCTCCTCCTCGCGCATCTGAACGAGATCGCGCAGGGCAAGGGTTGTCGCCCGGAGCACCAGCTTGCTCATGCCCTCCAGGTCCAGGTCCTTCTCCGGGGCGGAAACCACCCCTGGAAGGCGCACGAGGTCGGCCAGCTCCAAGTCCCCCTTGAGCTTCAACTCGGAAGCCAGGGCCTTCAGGGAGCGCAGGTAGGCCGCGGCCACGTCCTTGTGTACGCATGCAGGCAACTCGTCGCTCGCATGGGTGACACGGGCGCTCAACTGGATCGCTCCACGGCTCAGCTGCTTGCGCACCAGGGCGTCTACCTGGGATTCCAGGTGGCCCAGGTCCGGGGGCATGCGGAGCTTGGCCTGCAGGTGCCGGTGGTTGACCGAGCGCACCTCAACCTGAACGCTTACACCCTTGCCCGCGACCGTGGCCGCGCCGAAGCCCGTCATGGAACGCAGTGCGTTGGCCATGGTGATCGAGTCCGGACGACTACTCGTTGGAGCCCGGGGGGGCTCCCGCGGGAACTCCGGCTCCGTCCAGACCGCTGGTGCCACCCAAGCCATCCAGGGCGCTCTTTCCGCCGGACTTGCGGTTCAAGACGTGGATGGTGAGGGCGCTGATCAAGAAGACGGCAGCGATCCCCATCGTGAACTTGTGGATGCCCTGTGCCTTGACGCCGAAGGTCTGCTGGCCCGCCACACCGAGGGCATCACCGAACCCGCCGCCTTTCCCCTCTTGAAGGAGGATGACGACGATCAGCATCAGAGCCGCAAGGATGAACAGGATGTAGAGGAAGGTGATGATCAGGTCCATGATGAGCACTCTTGGCGCTTTGGCGGTCAGTTCCCGGGGGCCTCGGGTGAATCAGGAATGATGGGCAGAAATGCCTCTGGGGTGAGGGATGCGCCTCCGACCAGCGCTCCATCAATGTCCGGTCGGGCGAGAAGGTCCGCAGCATTCTCTCCCTTGACGCTGCCACCGTACAAGATCCGCGTCCGTGCCGCGAGGTCATCGGTGGCGATGCCTGCCAGAACCCCGCGCACGTAAGCGTGGGCGTCCTGGGCCTGCTCTGGAGAGGCGGTCAATCCGGTTCCAATGGCCCATACGGGCTCGTAGGCCAGGGTCACGCGCTGCAGGTCCTCGACCCCCACGCCAGCCAATCCGGCTTGGAGCTGGGACCCGCAGACCGCTTCGGTCTCACCGGCCTCCCTTTGCTCCTGGGTCTCACCCAGGCACAGCATCACGTCCAACCCCTGGGCCAGAGCGGTGTGTACCTTGCGGTTGATCAGCTCATCACTCTCACCATAGACGTGACGGCGCTCACTGTGACCCAGGAGGACAAGTCCTGAACCCACGTCCTGCACCATGCTCACGCTGATCTCGCCTGTATGGGCGCCGCCTACCTGATCGCAACAGTTCTGGGCTCCCACTTGCACAGGACTGGACTGAGCCGCCTCAACGATATCCCGCAGGTAGACCGCCGGAGGGAAGAGCCCCACGTCGACATCGTCGCGAGCGCCAACGCTCTCGCAGACGGCCTTGGCCAAAGCGATGGCCGAGGACCGCTCGAGGTTCATCTTCCAGTTGCCAGCAATGAATGGTTTGCGCACAGGGGTCTCCTGGTTTCAGTTTTGATGGTCCAGGGATGAGCCTGAACCCGGGTGCAGGGAGGAAGCCGGCGGTGAACCAGAGCGCACCAACCGTCGGCCGTCCAGGGCCGCGAGGGTCGCAATGTCTTCGACGATGCGCTCAAAGGAGGGCAAGGAAACGGCTTGGGCCCCATCAGAGTGCACCTCTTCAGGGTGCGGGTGGACCTCGACAAGCAGGCCATCAGCGCCGGCGGCGATGCCGGCGCGGGCCAGGGGTCGAACGAGATCCGAGCGCCCAGCAGCATGGGAGGGATCCACGATCACGGGCAGATGGGTGGTCTTCTTCAGGTAGGCAATGGCCCCCACGTCGAGCATGTGGCGCGTGACGGAATCAAAGCCGCGCACTCCACGCTCACACAGGATGACCGAGCGGTTGCCCTCAGCCAGGATGTACTCCGCGGCGCCCAGCAACTCCTCGACCGTGGCACCGAATCCGCGCTTGAGCAGGACCGGCGTCGATAGCTGGCCGAGCTCCACCAGAAGCGGGAAGTTGGCCATGTTCCGAGCGCCGACCTGAATCATGTCGGCGGTCTCGTTGACCCGCTCCACGTCACGCGGGTCGAGGACTTCGGTCACGACACCGATGCCCGTGGCGGCCTTCACCCGATCGAGGATCTCCAGACCCTCGACCCCGATCCCCTGGAAGGAGTAGGGGGAGGTCCGCGGCTTGAACGCACCCGCCCTCAATAGCCAGGCCCCACGCCGCAAGACGCCCCGGGCGATTTCCTCCAGCCGCTCCTCGTCCTCCACGGCACAGGGGCCGGCGATCAGGGACAGGTTGCCGGCGCCGAAACGGGCATTGCCTACAGGAATCATGGAGTCCTCTGCGTGATCGCCATCCCGCAGGGCCAGCTCGTGAGGCTCACCCTCGTCCACAACGCGTACCACGCCCGTCAGATCCGTGAGCTGCGCCCTGTGACCGGGGGCACCGGGACCGTCCAGCTGGAGCAGGCGCTGGGCCTCGTCCAGGAATCGCACGGCGTACCCCAGCTCCATGCACGAAGAGAGGATCACTTCCCGATGAGGGGCCGCGAGGGACCGGCCTAGTTGCAAGAGCATGGTGGGAAGAGTCTGGGAGCGGGCCGAGGGTTGTATTCGTCGCAAGGGTCAGGATTGCCCCTGACTGCTGGAAAACGAGCGGGTAAGTATAGATGTGAGGAAAACCGGGGGCAATGCGACCAGCGTCGTCCCTGAGCCCGATCCAACGACCAACCTGCAACCCATGGCCCTTCTCGAATCCCTTCTGCGCCTCTTGCCCCTCGACGACCTGCCCCGCACGGGCTGGATTCTGGGCGGCGTCTCTCAGCCCGAATCCGTAGCTGGCCACATCCTGGGCACCAGCCACCTGGCTCTGGCGCTCAGCCCACAGGTCGACCCCCCCCTGGAGCTGGGCCGGGTTCTGGCCATGGCCCTGGTCCATGACGCGCCCGAAGCAGGCAGCGGTGACCTCCCCCGTCCAGCCGCAATCCACTTGCCCGAAGGCGCGAAGAAGCAGATGGAGGACGCCCTGGCCGGTGAGGTTCTCGCCCCGCTCTCAGGCCCGGCAACTGAGGCCTGGGCCGAGTATTCGGCCCAGGAGACCCGTGAGGCCCGTTTTGTGGCACTTTGCGACTCCCTCCAGATGGGGGTGCGCTGGGTGGGCTACCAGCGTGCAGGCTGGCGCGGACTGGGGAACTTTGAGGCCCATTTTTCGGCCCTCGATTGCAGGGAGTTCCCTGCCGCAGAGGCCCTGCGCCAGGAAATCCTTGGAAGCGGAACCACCTGAACCTCCCGCGGGGAATACTGGCCCCGTCCCATGTCGCGCGTCCTGACCCTCTTCCCCCTGATCGGCCTCGTTCTCCTGGCCGCACTGGTCGCCGTCGCCTTGCGGCCTCAGGACCCTTACGTCTACCCGGGAGACGGTCAGGCCCTCGCTGAAGAACTTCCGCTGCCCAAGGTGCGCGACCTGTCAACCCACCTGAGCGGCCGCGTGCTCGATGCATCCGGGGCAGGGGTGGCTGACGCCTCCCTGGTTGTCTTGCAGGATGGACGCGTCCACTGGACCTACAGTTCGCAGGGAGGTGACTTTGACCTGCCCGGGCTTGCTCCGGGAGTGCTGGAGGTGGCCCTGGACCACAGTCGCTACCCCGCCACGCTCATGGAAGGGGTAGCGGGGCCCACGCCCATGGATCTGGTCCTGCCCGCGGCGCACGGTGCGGGCCCCTCGGTACCCCAACCCCAGGGAGTGGACCTCTCGGCCAGGATCCAGTCCGCCGATGCGACGGACCTGACAGGATTCGAGGTGGCGCTGGCCCCCAGTGCCCCACCCAACGCGCCGGGCACCGGTCGCCCGCGCCGGGCCCGCACGGATAGTGAGGGCTACTTCCGGATGGCCGGGTTGACCCCGGGGGAGTATCTGGTGCGGGTGATCCCCCCCGGCCACCCCGGTGCCACCTGGCCGGATCTGCTCTCCGATCTCGACGGTCCTACCCTGCGCTTCACCCACCCACAGGAGTCCATGACCTTCAGTACCGTAGCGGGCATTGTGGCTGGCACTTACCACGCTCCCGCCGGCCACTATCCGGGCGGTGCCCTGGTGCAGATTCGGCCCCACGGGGCCAGCAGCCCCGATGCGCGGTCCATGGGCCGGGTCCTGGCGGGGCGTACGGCTGCGGATGGGTCCTTCCACATCCCGCATGTCCCGCCTGGAGCCTATCGGGCTGAACTCGTGAGTGGGGACCAACGCTTGGAGTCGATCCTCGTCATGCCCCGACGAGGACGGATCGACCCCGGGTTCTAGACCTCCGGGTGGCAGCGTATGGTGTAAGCGCCCATGACCACGGTTTACCTGGACAACGCCGCAACCACTCCCCTGGCGGAGCCTGTACGCGAGGCCCTCGCCCCCTTTCTNGGGGAGGAGTTTGGCAACCCCTCCTCACGCCACGCCCTGGGTGTGCGCGCCTCGGAGGCGTTGACCCGCGCCCGGGCCCAGGTAGCCCGAGCACTGGGAGCCNAGGCATCTGAGGTCACCTTCACCTCCGGTGGAACCGAAGCCAACAATCTGGCGNTTCTGGGCGCCGCGAGGGCGCGCGGCAAGCAGGGTGCGCGGATCCTGATCGGCGCAACGGAACACCCTTCAGTCAGGGCTGCGGGGGAAGCGCTGGAGGCAGAGGGCTTTGATGTTCAGGTCATCCCCCTGGACGAGGCTGGAAACCTGGACCTGCAGATAGCCGAAGCTCTGCTCACCCCGGAGACCGTCGTGGTGGCTCAGATGCTCGTGAACAACGAAGTGGGCACCATCTATCCCGTCGCGAAACTGGCGCGCCTCGCCCNCGAGCACGCNCCCCAGGTCCACGTGCACACNGATGCGGTACAGGGGCTGGGCAAGCTGGCTCTCGACCTTGACGAACTGGGTGTGGACAGCTGCTCGGTCTCAGCGCACAAGGTGCACGGGTTGAAGGGTACCGGAGCCCTCGTGACNCGCCCGGGAACCCGGCTGCAGCCCCTGATCTTTGGAGGCGGACAGCAGGGCGGAGTTCGACCGGGCACCGAGAACGTGGTGGGAGCCGTGGCTTTTGGNGCNGCAGCTCAGCTGGCGGACGACCGTTGCGAGCAGACCTTCGAGCATGCGGCGGACCTGCGCACCCAACTGGCCCAGGGGCTGGAAGCACTAAGCGGCGTCTCGCTTCTTGAGCCAGGCACCGAGCGCATGCCCTCCATCTGCTCCCTNCTGGTGCCAGGCGCGCCAGCCGAGGTCTGGCAGCACCACCTTGAGGCCCGCGGGGTCTTTGTCTCCGTTGGCAGCGCCTGTCAATCCAACGATTCGAGCGTCAGCCCGGCCCTGTTGGCCCTGGGCCTGGATGCCGACCGGGCCCGACGCGTGCTGCGCCTGTCCTTCTCGGCCCTGACGACCGGCGAAGAGCTGCAGGCCGCCTTGGATGCCCTGGGATCCCTGGCTCCGGAGCTGGAGGGCCTCTCGTGATGGCATCCGCGCAGCCAAGCCCCGCCAAGCTGGGCGAGCCGGACCTGATCCTCATCCGGTACGGGGAGCTCGCCCTCAAGAAGGGCAATCGTGGGGAGTTTGAGAAGACTCTGGCCCGCAACCTGCGTCAGGCACTGGCCTCAATCACCAAGTCGGAGGTCGATCGCCAGCACGGCAGGATCTTCATTCGGCCAGAGCGCCGCTGTGAGAAGGCCGCCAAGCGTGCGGCAGAGGTGTTCGGGGTCAAGACGGTCTCTCCCGTCTGGACCGTGGCCATGGACGTCGAGGCCATCACGGCCCAGGCGGCCAAGCTCCTGGACTCGGCCCTCGCGGCACGCACCCAGAGCGAGCCGGTCTCTTTCCGGGTGCGCGTCAAGCGCTCCAACAAGGCCTTTCCCCTGAACTCAAGCGAGCTCGAGCGCCACGTGGCCGAGCGCATTCTCCCGGGGCCGGAGAAGGTCAAGGTGCAGCTGGTAGATCCGGAGATGACCCTCGGGATCGAGGTGCGGGACAAGAACAGCTTCGTGTTCCTCGACCGTTTCGAGGGGCCCGGTGGCTTGCCCGTGGGCACCTTGGGCCGAGCGCTGTGCCTTCTGTCCGGCGGCATC
The DNA here is from genome assembly GCA_002720975.1 of Planctomycetota bacterium. GTDB lineage: Bacteria > Planctomycetota > UBA1135 > UBA1135. Next base: position 12,417 of record PBIX01000028.1, read on the forward strand.
GACTCACCGGTCGCCTCCTGGCTGGCCATGAAGCGCGGTCTGCACATGGGATACGTGAGCTTCCACTCCGCCCCCTACATCGGGGAGGGGTTCCGCAGGAAGGTGCGCGAGGTCGTGCGCGCCCTNGGCCGCTGGCANTACAAGGCGCCCCTGTTCACNGTGCCCTTCGCCGACATCCAGGTAGCCATCCGGGATCAGGCGCCGGAGCGCTACCGCACGGTGCTCTACCGGCGCATGATGCAGCGCATCGCCGAACGCATCAGCGCGGCAGAGAGCTGCGGGGCCCTCGTGACGGGCGAGTGCCTGGGCCAGGTGGCGAGTCAAACGCTTGAGAACCTGACCTGNATCGGGGCCGCGACCTCCGTNCCNGTACTTCGCCCGGTCCTCACCTTCGACAAGGAGGAGATCATCCGGGTCGCCCGTCGCATCGGGACCTTTGACATCTCCATCCAGCCCGAACCCGACTGCTGCACCGTGTTCCAACCGAGCCGGCCTGTGATTCGGGGCCGCCTGGAGGACTGCCTGGCTGCAGAAGCCCAGATGGATGTGGAAGGGTTGGTGCAAAGGGCGTTGGATGGAACCGAGATGGAACTGCTCGATCATGAGGGAGGGGCATGAACCGCACCCTGGCCATCCTCCTGGCGATGGCGATGCTCCTGGCCCACAGCCTGGCCCTTCACCTGAACCCGGAGGGACACCTGGGGGAGCCCTATGAGTACGCCCACCGTGCCTATCGCCTGGCGCGCAGCCTGATCAGGGAAGGGGCCCTGGTATGGAACCCGGGACTGGAAGGCTCTGCCCGGGGAGGACTTGAGAGCTACCCCTCACTCCTGTGGGTTGGGCTCTCCTCGCTGGCTGAGCGCCTCTACCTGCCCGTCACGCGCATCACCCAGATAGTCGGCATGGCCGCAGCCCTGATGACCGTGCGATTCTCGGTGATGTTCGACAGGGATCGCATCTCCAGCATCATCCCCGCTCTCTTGCTGGTCACCAGCGGCGCGTTCGCGGCGGCCGCTCCCAGCGGCCTTGAGACTTCCCTGGTGGCCTTCCTTCTGACGGCCGCCTTCGTCTCCTTCGAGCGCGCACGCCGGAGTACTTTTTCCNTCGCTCTTTGCCTCCTNGTGCTCNCCCGGCCCGAGGGCGTCCTGGCCATNGNNCTCTTCGCTCTCTTCGCCCTGCGTGATCGGCTCCGCGCGCAGCGCGACGCCACCCAAGAGATGCCCCCGGGGGCCTTCCTGCCCGCCCTGCTGGCAACGGCCGTCCTTCTGTGGATACCCAACAGCTCGGGGCAGTCCCTGTACGGCACCTGGCTGGCCTCCTTACTGAGCTTCGATGCGGCTCAAGCCAGCCAGGGACTGGGCTATCTGAGCGACCTGTTCGCAACGGCCATCACGCCCGCCCTGGTGGTCTTCCCCATCGGGGGTTGGCTCACGGGCCGGTTGACCCGCACAGGCCGTCGGGCATTGGTATGGGCGGTGGCCTGGATAGCCATCGTGACCCTCCAGGGGGGCGGCCTGCAGCCTTTCAGCGTGGCTCTGGTGCCCGCCCTACCACTCCTCGCGATCGCCATCCAGCAGGGCATCCTGGCCGCACTGGATACGGACCTGAAGTTCATGGAAAATGTGTCCTGGGCTGCCCTCATGCTCACCTGTCTGCTCGGGATCCTGGCGACAAAGTCCCACGCAAGCCTGAAGCGCATTCAGGGTGCGGTACCGATCTTGGAGTGGCTGAGCGCAGGTAGAGGGCCCAGACCCCTCGGTGGTCAACCGGTGCTCGGCATGGCCTCCATCACCGACGAGCTAGAACGCACGATCCGGTTGCGAAACCTGGGGCTCTTTCTGCGAGCGAATGTGCCGAGCGACCACACACTGCTCTCGCCGTATCCAGGTGCTTTGGCGTACCTGTCCCGCATGCAGGTCTTGGACCTCAATGGGCAGGTCACTGCACCACAGGGGATGGAGTTGACGCCGCCGTGGAACCCGCGTCCCCCCATCGACCTTCTGGCTGCCCTTGAACAGGATGCGGACTACGTCTTGATCGGACTTCAAGACATCAGAGTGAAGGAGTTGGGCGGGGCCTTTGGTCTCGGGCTCGACGAGCTGCTGCAACTGGACGGGAGTCACGAGGACCCCGAGCGGCAAGCTCTGATCGGTGCCCAGCTGGATGAGTACGAATTGGTGNCCGCCCCCGTCTNCGNAGAGCGGCGCCATCGCTCCNTTCCCTTTCCACTCCTGCGCCGCAAGGATCTGGGCCTGACTCCGCGACTGGAAATCCGGCAAGTGGACGCTGAGATCCGGGTCCTGCTCACATCGGATTGGCCCAAGGGGTCCATTGGCTGGCCGGGCAACCCGCAGCTGGTCCGGCTCGCCTTGGAGGGCACAGATGAGAACGGCAAGGTCTGGTTCCTGGACCCGCGGGGAGTTTCACATGCCCCGACCCGCAGTGCCAAGAATCAGAGGAAGGGGCCAGGGGCCGAGCTCTTTGTGTGCCCCAACCTGTTGCTGCAGCCCACACCCAAACGTTGGGTGCGATTGGCGGCCGTTCCACTGCTCAAAACGCCCGCTGGGACCCGATTGGTGGACCTGCGGGCCCAACTGTTCAACCCCCACATGGGTAAGCTATCGCGCTTCGCACCAGCCAGCTCGCAGGTCAGCCTGACGCTGAAATGATCAGCTGATTCCGAGCTTCTTGAGCTTTCGATAGAGGGTCGACTTACCGACGCCCAGCACACGCGCCGCGGCAATCTTGTCCCCATTGCAAGAGGAGATGGCACGCTCNAGAGCGGCGCGCTCGTAGAAGGCCAGGCTGATGGGGGCATCGTCATTGATGACCCACCGACTCGAGCCCTGGTCGGGATCATGAACCGAACTGGGAGAGACCACTTGGGTGTAGGCGTCCTGAGGTAGGTGAGTACCCGGGACACGCACCGCTCCCGGACCATCCGAGGTGATCTGCCGCGGCTGCCCTGCTGGGATGATGTCCGTATGGTCTTCCGAAGGCACGGCAAGAAGCGCACGCGCCAGTGCGGGCAACGCTTGACGGTGAGCGGTACAGATCACCGCCGCAACGCCCACCTCGTACAGATCCTTCGATGCCCCAGCGGGTACATCCATGGGAGAGAAGACGGCGATCGGAGTCTCGCCACAGATGCTCTCCAATTCGGTGCACATGCGAACGGCCTCCGCACGCATGGCCAGATCCCCATTGAACTGGGCGTTGACCAGGATGAGCCCAAAAGACTCTGCACGGACAAGTCCCAGAGCACGGGCGCCGCCGGGGGCGACCACGACGTCGTACCCAGCATGGCCCAGTCGCCCCGTTGCCAGGGCCGACTCTCCAGGATCGGCTGCGATGAGTAGGATGCGTCGCACAGGATTACCTCGAAGCCGTGGAACCCGAACACTCGTCACCCTGACGAGGCCGCGCCCGAGTTCTGTGGCTCTCGAACGAGCAGAGCCTCCCATATCCAGAGACCAGAATGAAACCATGGCTTTCGGGAACTGCTTAGATTCGCCCGCGGTCGAACGAGCCCTCGCCGAGGTCGAAGGGCTGAACGACCCCCTTGCGGTGGCCTCGCGGCTGCGCACGAGCCTGCCCACTCCGCTTGCCCGGGCGGCTGCCGTCCTGCATGACCTACGTGGCAGGGCTCAAGGCAGTGCCCTGGACCAGGAGCTGCGCTTCCTGACGTCCAAGGGCCTCCAGCAGGCTACAGCGGGGGCGGTTGCGGCCTACCGGGCCCTGCGCATCTTCGAATCGTCGCCCAATTCCCTGATATGGGACGGCACCGCGGGGATCGGTGCGGACAGCCTGGCCTTGCTCAGGCGCGGTCTGCGCGTGGTCACATCAGATCTGGATGCCCAGACTCTCGCCTGTGCCGCTTCCAACCTCGCGCACCTGGGAGCAGCCAACTGGATCGTGCGCGCGGACGCGGCGATGCCGCCCTGCAAAGTGGACATCGTTGTACTTGATCCCGATCGACGCCCAGGTGGAGCGCGTGAGGGGAACCCGGAGCTCTGGTCCCCCGCCATGAGCACGTGCCTGGATCTGGCCCGAGGTAGCAAAGGCGCCTGTATCAAGCTGCCCCCTGGCATGGATCCCGCACAGTTGGATGGGCTCGGAGGAGCTCCCCACGGCCTGCAGTGGATCAGCCTGGGGGGCCAGCTACGGGAACTGGCTCTTTGGACCGGATGCCTGGTCGGGGATCTCGCTGGACAACGCGAGGCTCTGGTACTGGGACCAGATGGGCCCCGGGGGACGCTTCGCGGAGAGCCTGAAGAGCTTCAACCCCTGGAGCCCGGACAGTTGAAAGCCATCGGGTGGCTGGCCGAGCCTGATCCGGCGGTGATCCGAGCAGGCCTGGTGGGGCCCCTGGCCCGCGAGCAGGGCATGCGGCCTGTGGGACCTCGTCTGGCCTACCTGGGAGGCGACCAGAGGCCCTCCTCCCCCATGCTGAGATCTTGGAGGGTGCTGGAGACCTCCGCCCTGGATCCGAAGCGGGTGCGGGCCATGCTGCGCAGACACGACGTAGGGCCTCTGACCGTGAAGAAACGGGGACATCCGGACGACGCCCAGACCCTGGCTCGGCGGTTTAAGGGTCCCGGAGAGAAACACGGCCTCTTGGCCGTAGCCCGCCTGGAAAAGGGCCATGGCGCACTCCTGCTTGAAGGCCCGGAGGGGGCCTGAGCGGCGTGACGGCACGCCTGGAGGCATGGGTGGTGGGCGATGAGGGATTCGAACCCACGACTTTCTCGGTGTAAACGAGACACTCTGACCAACTGAGTTAATCGCCCCGGTAGGCCTCGGCCACCCAGACGTTATCCTCAGGCCCGAGCGCGCGCCACCGGACCCGGACCCATGTTCGGGCTCTGATTGAATTTCTCCCCCCGGGCCCCCTCCAAGCGCCCCTCCCCCCACATTCACATGCGAATCGCCGTTGTCGGAACCGGATACGTTGGACTCGTTGCAGGAACCTGCTTCGCTGAGAGCGGTAACTCGGTGGCCTGTATAGACATAGATGCCGAGAAGGTCGCCACGCTGCGCAAGGGCGAGAGCCCGATCTACGAGCCGGGCCTGAAAGAACTCCTGCAGCGCAACCTGCGTGACGGACGACTCTCCTTCACGACCGACTATGCCGAGGGCATGGAGGGGGCCGAGATCGCCTTCATCGCCGTGGGAACGCCCCCGGGCGAAGACGGTCAGGCTGACATCAAGTACGTCCTGGCTGCCGCCGAGAGCATCGCCAAGCACATGTCCGGCTACACGGTCATCGTGGACAAGTCCACGGTACCCGTTGGCACTGCGGCGAAAGTGGCCAAGGTCATCGAAGAGAACACGTCTCATGAGTTCGACGTGGTATCCAACCCGGAGTTCTTGAAAGAAGGCGCAGCTATCGACGACTTCCTCAAGCCCAACCGCGTAGTCATCGGCGCCAACTCCGAACGCGCCTCACGCATCATGGAGGAGCTCTATGGGCCATTCGTCCGAACGGGCAATCCGATCATCAGTATGGACGTGGCTTCCGCCGAGCTCACCAAGTACGCAGCCAATGCCATGCTTGCGACCCGCATCTCCTTCATGAACGAGGTTGCCAACTTGTGCTCACTGGTGGGCGCAAACGTCAATGACGTCCGTCGGGGCATCGGCTCTGATGAGCGTATAGGTTCGCGATTCCTCTTCGCTGGCGTGGGTTATGGAGGCTCATGCTTCCCCAAGGACGTGGCGGCCTTGGCCTCTACTGCAGATGATCACGGATATGATTTCCAGATCGTGAAAGCCGTGGAGTCCGTCAACCGGGAACAGAAGCGGGTGCAGTTCCGGCAGATCGTGTCGGTCTTCGGAGAGGACTTGTCGGACCGGCGATTTGCCGTCTGGGGTCTGGCCTTCAAGCCCAACACCGATGACATGCGTGAGACGCCCGCGATAACCGTGATCGAGGCCCTGCTCGAAGCGGGGGCAAGCGTTGTAGCGCACGATCCCGAGGCCGCCGATGAGTCCAGGCGTCACTATCTGGGTGATCGCATCGAGTACGCCAGGGGCCCGATGGAAGCGGTTGAGGGGGCAGATGCCCTGGTTCTGGTGACCGAGTGGAACGAGTTTAGGCGCCCTGACTTCGGGGCCATCAAGGCCGCTCTCAAGGAGCCCGTCGTCTTCGATGGTCGCAACATCTGGACCCGCAAGACCCTGGAAGATCTCGGGTTCACCTACCACGGCATCGGACGCTAGACCCCGGGCAACTCAATCGCCTGCGGGTGGGCAGTGCCCATGGATGGCCTCTAAACGACAAGGCGGCCCGTCCCGGAACATCCGAGCGAGCCACCTTTTGATGTCGCGTTAGAACTGACAGTGTCGGGCGCACCGTACCGCCACAACGTGCGACGGAAAATCGGAAAGGATGATGTGCCCTTCACTATCAACAGCATTCATACGCATTGATCGGTGGGAAAGAAAGCATAAGGACCCACTCCTTTTGAAATTTTTTTGAACTGACCACTCATACCATGAATGCCAACGCTTGCACGTTGTGTCACTTCGCATGCACAGACAGTGCTTGATTGATCCGGTNCNTGCACTTGTCGTAGGTCTGTAGTAGCTGCTTCCCTTGTTGNGTAAGTGCTTTGGATTGAGGCNCAANGGCNCTCCTAAGTTCTTGAAGTACACCTCTGGCTTCTTGAATGAGCCCGTCACCGCAAAAGGACAGGGCCAGTCGTTCATAGGCTATAAGCCGGCGCTGGGGCAGAACTGCGGTGCGAGCCAGCACACGCCAACGCTCCTGCGCTAGACGTGTGCGCCCTTGGTCTTCGGAAATTCGAGCACACCAGTGGGCGGCTTCATCACGATCCGGTCCGGATAGATCGCCCCCCGAGACCAAGCGCAGGTAACTGCGGCCCGCGGCATCCAAGAGTCCCAGCCGTCGTTCGAGGTGGGCCACCTCCAATTCCAATTCGCTGCGCCGCCGCAACCGCGCCAGGCGGCTGGCAGCCATGCACTGGATCAAGGCAAGCCGTAGCTCTCCCCCTGCTGCGCTGAGCCCCGAAGCGTCGAAGAGGATCTCCGCCTTTGCCTCAGGGGTCTCGCAGCGGCGTGAGAGGTCGACCAACCGCTGTGCGGCCTTGTGACGCAAGGAGGGCCGCCTGTCTCCTGAGCCCCAGACACCCCTCTGAAGGGCCTGCGCCTCCCGGAGCAACCCCTGGTCACCCCCGGCTACCTCCTCCGCCAACACCCTGGGGTGCCATCCCGCCCACAGCCACGCGGCCAACCATAGTCCTGCACATGCCAGTACCCGGCGGCCCGTCCGACCCAGGCCCAACCTCACCTCTCGACCAGCGAATGCCGGCCATGCTGCTCGCGCAGATTTCGGCGCAGAGCCTTACCCAATCGCTTTCTCGCGCGGAACAAGCGCACCTTCACCACCGATCGCTGGATGCGCAGCTCCTCAGCCGTGGCGGCCGTGTCTTCGGCCCCCCCGTAGTAGGAATTCAACAGCTTCCGGTCGTTGTCGCGCAGATCTCCATAAACCCGGCTCAAGCTGTGCAGCAGCACATCGCCCTCCACGCTCTCGCCGCCCAAGTCGTAGGTGAGGTCCGGATTGCCTGTGCCAGGTTCCGCATCTTGAGCGACCGCAAGTGCCAAGGCACCATCGTCATTGCACGTTACAACCCCACGCTGAACCTTGCGGATGTGGTCCCGAAGCACATTGGAGCCCACGCGCAGAATCCACCCTCTCATGCGAGTGCGGTCCTTGACCCCCCACTGATAACGGGCGGCCTTGATCAGGGTCTCCTGTAGAAGGTCCTCCGCCTCGTTCTCATCCCGGCAGCGGTGGCCAAAGTAGGCCCGCAGGAGGGGGCGGAAACTCTCGATACCCTCCCAATCCACTCGCCGCTGGTTCGCATCCCACTCACCACCGCATCTTGTTCTCGCCACACGATCCTCCTTGGCATTTGTCACCGACCCCCATCGCAGGGCACGGCGGGGACCCAAGAAGACCGCCCGCAGGAGGGCTGGTGGCAAGGCTCCACTCCTTGTGGACAACGCGGCATGGCTCGGGGAGAGGGGAGAACGGGGGAAACGACGTGGTCGCTCCACGGTTGCCTGGAAATGCCCCGCTCTTGGCTACGGATAGAACAACAAACGGGCCCAAACGCAGACGACCGCTCCCCGGAAGAGGGGAACGGTCGCTTGTCTGCACCACGGGGAACCCACAGTTCCCCAGAATGGGTCGAGCTCTACTTTTTGCGGAAGCCCCTGGCCTCCTTGGCCCAACGGGTACCGCCGTAGTAGCGAATCAGCTTGTTGTACAACTTGTTCGCGTGCTCTTGGGCACCCTCGCCGTCAAGGAGCTGGAAGCATCGCCCGGCGTAGAACATGGCCTTGGCCACATAGCGCTGCTCGGCCTTGTAGACGACGACGATACGCATGTAGCTCACCAGCGCCTTGTTCAGGTCCGCCTTGCCCGACTCCTCGCTGGGGTTACGCTCGCCTCTGGCCCAGTAGCAATCGCCCAGGCCCAGGTAAGCCGCGGCCAGGGTGCGGGAATCCGCGCGCGGGTCGGCCGCTACGCCTTGGAAGATCTTGAGGGCTGCGGGGACCTTTCCGCCGCGCAGGGCCTCTTCTCCCAATGCCACCTCGGCACGATTGCGGGCCAGCGGAAAGGACACTCCCGCGCGCGCTGAGAGATCTTCCAATCGCTTGGTCTTGTCCGCGGAACTGAGAGTGTCGTCGAAAATCACGGTTGCCAGGTCGGCTTCGATGCGCCAGCGGTTTCCGAGTTGCTTGGCGTCAATCATCTTCTCGAAGTCCTCAATGGCCTTAGCCGGACTCTTGTCCGAATCCTTGATGGCCTGGATCTTGCGCAACTGGGCCAGGGGCACGTAGCGCGAATCGGGCTGGACAGCGGTCAGGTGATCCACAGTGGAGACGACCTTGTCAAATTCGCCCATGATCTCGTGAACCTGTATCAGGCGGTACAGGGCGTAGGCGAATGACCAGGGCTTGCGACGCGGCGGCTCGGTCATACCCGCCAGGAAATTCTCCAAGCCATCGAGCGCGTCCATGAGCAGCTCGTCACCAATGGCGGCGTCGGCCTGATCAACATCCTGGGGCTTGGAGCTGAACTCCACGAAGAGGACCCCATCAGACAATGCCGTCTGGGTCTTGCTGCCCGCCTTGTACGTCACAAAATCCAACTTCTCGGACTGAACCGTGACATCCTCGATGGAGGTTCCATCGACCATGTAGATGGTGTCCGCCTGGACGGGGGCCATCAGGATCGAGAGGGTGGCGAGGGCGCCCGTGAGGGCAAGTGATGAAGATTTCTTGGAGAGCATGAATCAGCTGGGGGGAGGGGGGAGGATCGCCTGGGCTATCCGATCCATGGGGCCCGGTTACTGCAGGAATGGGGACCCAAAGGGCCCTGGGGCCATCATTGAGGGGCAAAGAGGATACGGGCGGGTTCTGGAATCTGTCAACGTGTGGGGGGGGGAACAGCGACCACCATCGCTGCGGCCAACTCCTCGGCCGTGGCGGCCCCACAGAACTCCTCCACCAAGGCCAGGGCGAACTCCATGGAGGTGCCCGGGCCCTGACTGGTGATCAACGCGCCGCTGCGCACGACCCGTGGCTCGGAGCACACTTCCGCTTCCCCGAGGCGCTCACGGACCGCTGGATGTGAGGTGATCTGCTGCCCCGCTTCAATCCCCGCCCGGGCCAGCACCATGGGTGCCGCACAGATCGCCGAGACCAGCGAGCCCCTCCCGTGGAGGTCGCGCACCAATCCGAGCAGGCGCTCGTCCTCCATCATGGCGAGCGTCCCCTCCATCCCACCCGGAAGGCAAACGGCGCCAAACACGGAGAGGTCCAGGTCCGCGAGAACGGCATCCGCCTGGAGGGTCATCTCGTGTGCGCCGCGCACCTGCAGATCCCCCAGCGCAGCCACCGTCACGTCGAGACCGGCGCGCCGCAGCACGTCAATCACGGTCACGGCTTCGATCTCTTCAAAGCCATCGGCAAGGGGCACGAGGATCTTTGGTGTCTGATTCATCATGGGCATCTTGTGCGCGGAGGATGTGTAGACTGGGACTATGGCCGAGGCCAACCTGAAACCTGTATTGGTCAGCGCGTGCCTGCTGGGTCGGGCGTGCCGCTACGACGGCGTAGATTGCCTGCGGCCCATCCTAGTGGAACGCCTGGCCGCCGAGGGTTGCCGTCCGGTCCCGTTTTGCCCCGAAGAAGCCGGCGGCCTGGGTACACCCCGTCCCGCAGCATGGATCGAACGGGGCGATGCAGAGCAGGTGCTTGAGGGGCAAGCCGTTGTCGTGACCCACGAGGGCGAAGAGTGCACGGACGCGTTCCGCTCCGGAGCGGATCAGGCCCTTCAGATCTGCCGGGATAACTCCATTGAGCGCGCCTATCTCAAGGAGGGCTCGCCCTCATGCGGGGTCTGCCAGACCCATGTGGGTGGGGAGAGGGTCGACGGCCCCGGGGTGACCGCCGCGCGCCTGGTCCGCTCCGGAATCGAGGTGCTGGGGGTCGACTGAGAACCCGCCGCGAACGCTCATTTGGCCCGCGGCCGAGCCACCACAAGAACGTGAAAGCCGAGGAGAGATAGGCCGGGTATGGCACACAGGACGCGGTCGAGGCCAATGAACAGGCGTGTGATCCAGGCGTTCCCCGGAATGAAGCGCAGGATGCCCAGGTGGTCGGGGAAGCCAGCGAACACGTAGGCAAAGATCCCGTAGCGCCAGACCCGTGTCACCTCGAACCCGGCCTGCTCGCACAGCCCGACGATGCCCTTCTTGGTGAACCCCTGATCCCCCACGTCGAAGTGCGGGCTCTTGGCGTACAGGATCGCCCGCGCCAGACGGATGAAGGGATTGTCGTTGCAGGGCTCGCTCATGATCAGGACGCCCTCTTCACCCAACGCCTTGCGGCAGTGAGTCAGGAACGCCACGTGGTCGCGGGTGTGATGTAGCGACCCCTTGCAGAACACGGCATCAAAGCAGGCGGGACGGAAAGGCAGTCGCTCGGCATCGCCAGTCACCAGCCTTGCTTCTGACACGTATTGGTCAGAGACGCGCAACATCTCGTGACTGATGTCGAGCCCCACGGCACCCGGATGATGCTCACAGAGTTCCGCCAGGAAGAAACCCGTCCCGCAGCCCAGATCCAGAATGCGTGTGGCCCCGGCGGGGACCTGACCGATCATCTCGGCGTGCCAGTCCTGCTGGAACAGACGGCTGAACTCAAAGGAGTAGCGGTAGGCGTAGCGCGGCGCGAGCTCCTTGTGGAGCTCGATCTGCGCCTTGGCGTTTGAGCCGGAGGCCATTGAATCCGAGGAGGTCATGGACTTGGGGCGATTCTAGCCAGCAGGGCAGCCACAATGGGAAGGTCGGCTGCCGCCAACTCCATCTCTCCCATCTTCAGGGGATCCAGCCAGGCCACGCGGTCGTGATCGCTCAAGTGAAGCTCAGGGGCCGGCAGGTCATCCGGCAGGTCCACCAGAAAGGCCGATAGCTCCAAGCTCAGTTCAGGGTAGGCATGCCGGGTGGTGACCAGATGGGCCCCGATGGTCACGCGAAGGTCCAGCTCTTCGGCCAGCTCGCGCGCCAGGGCCTCCCGGGGCTCCTCCCCTTCCTCGATCTTGCCCCCGGGGAACTCCCACTTGCCGGCCAACCACTCAGGACCCGTGCGGCGGGCCAAGAGAACCCGACCCCGGTGCTGAAGGACTGCGGCGGTGACGTGCAACATGGAGGGCTGGGCCAAGGGGGGCCCATAAGAGTGTAGAGCCAAGCGGCCCGAGCACAGAGTCCGGCGGGCGCTCCGTGACTTGCGGCTGCGCGCCTGTGTACGCTGCCCCCATGCGCGTCGGCAGCCTGATCCCCGTTTCTCTGATGGGCGGCACCCTCTTGGCGGTGCTCGCCTGGAACGACGTGCTCCCGGGCGGCTGGACGCTCCGGGGGTGGATCACCCCCCACGCCGAGCGGGAGGCCCTCGAGCAGGCCGAGTACTCCGCAGGCCGCATGGTTCAAATCGAAGAGCTCTGCGCCAACGCGCAGCCGGGCGCCATCGCCTTCCTGGGCTCCTCCACCATCGAGCGCTTTCCACTGGCCGAGCTGTTCCCTGACAAGAACTGTCTCAATCTGGGCATCGGCAACGAGTCCACGTCCGCTCTGATCGACCGCCTGGAGCGCAGCGTGCCCGTGGGCATCGCGGGCGCTGTCCTATATGTAGGCAGTATCGACTTCCGCGACCAACACCGCCGCCCGGAGGGAATCGCCGCACTGGCCGGTGAGATCCTCGATCAATTGCGCGCGGGGAGTCCCGAACTGCCCCTGGCGCTCATCGGCGTACTACCTGAGCAGTCCATGGACGCTTCCTTTGTGAGCGAGCTGGGCCAGGTCAACGCAGTTTTGCTGGCCCTTTGCCATGAAAGGGGCTGCGCGTTCGTAGCAACGGCCCGGCCACCGATCACGGACGCAAGCGGCAGCCTGAACCCGGAGATGGCGGCAGACCGCCTGCACCTGGGCCCAGAGGGCTACTCACACCTGGCACGCTGGCTCACTGAAGACGGCGGCGCCCTGGGCCAACTCCTCCAAACCGACTGACCCCTCCCCTCACCCGTGCTCAAGAACATCGGCTCCAACTGGGCTCTGAACGCCATTCAGATCCTGGTGTTCATGGTGCTCACACCTTTCGTGGTGAGCACCTTGGGAACCGATCTGTACGGCGGCTGGGTGACCCTTATCTCGCTCACCGGTGTGCTGCAGTTGCTCATCCTGGGCATTCCGATGGCGTCTGTGCGCTACATCGCCGAGCACGTGGCCAAGGACGACAAGGACGCCGCCAACCGCGCCCTCTCCACCTGCATGGCCATCACCATGGGAATGGGTGCCGTGGCTGTCTTGGTCGGAGGCTTATTGTTCTTCGGCCTGACGGGCTACCTCACCAGCGATGCCTGGTCCCTCACAGCCGAGCAGATGAGCGACGCAAGAGCGGCCTTTGTGATCGTGGTCGCCAACCTCGCCTTCGGTTTTCTGGCACGCCTGCCCTATGGGGTCTTTGACGCACACCAGGACTTCATCGCCCGGAACCTGATCATGGCAGGCGGGCTGATCCTGCGCCTGGTGCTGACAGTCACCCTGCTCACCATGAACACGTCCCTGGTCGTCCTCGCCCTGGTGCAGGTTCTAACCATGGCCAGCGAGTTCGTAGTGGCCATAACCGTTTCGAAGCGCAGGCATGCGGGCATCCGTTATCGCTTGCGTAGCTTCGACCGCTCCATGGTGAAGCGCGTGTTGTCGTTCAGCATCTACTCCATGTTCCTCAACATGGGTGCCATGCTCGCCTTCCGCGTGGATGCGCTGGTCATCGGTGCGAACAGGGCACCCACGGACGTCACGATCTATGACCTGGGCAACAAGATCTTCGAGCCCTTCATCGGCATCGTGCTGGCCATCGGAATGGTCGTCATGCCCGCGGCCACGGCCATGAAGGCCCGGGCCGAGGACCAGGACCTGCAGGAGCTGTTCCTCAAGTGGTCGAAGGTCTGCATGAGCCTTGTGCTGCTCATCGGCGGCTACCTGCTGATCGTCGGGCCCGAGTTCCTGAGTGCCTGGCTGGGCGAGGACTACGTGCCGGAGAGCGGGCGGCTCTTGCAGGTGCTGATGATCTCGTTCCTCTTGTTCCTGCCCGTACGCGGGGTGGCCCTGCCGATTCTCATGGGCCTGGACAAGCCGCGCCGCCCGGCCCTGGCGCTCCTGGTCATGGGCCTCGTGAACGTGGCCCTCTCGATTGCCCTGGTCGGCCCCTACGGCCTGCTCGGTGTGGCTCTGGGCACGGCGATCCCCAACGTGTTGTTCGCGCTGTTCGTGGCCGTGACCGCTTGCCGTGAGCTGCAGCTGGGTGTCGGCCGCTACCTGGGGCACGTGTTGCTGCGCCCCTTGTTCGGAGCCCTGTTACCCGCAGCCGGGCTCTACGCCTGGAAGGTGGGGCCGGGGATTGAGGGCATGCCCTGGCTCATGGTCGCTGGCATCTCATTCACGCTCCTCTATGCGCTGCTCAGCATCGTATTCGTGTACCGCGGAGACCCCCACGTGGACCTCGATGGGCAGGTGCGGCGTCTGATCGGGCGCTCCAAGAACACCGGAGGCCAGGCATGAAGTGGCTCGATGCCCTGCCCGCCCTGCTGGGCTACGGTGCCGTAGCCTTCGTCGTGGCCGAGCTGCTGGCCCGGCTCTGGCTCTCCAAGCGTGGCCGGTACTTCGTCTTCAAGCCCGGCACGACCACGCTCATGCAGGTGGACAAGGAGACCTTCCCTGACCTCCCACCCAAGGTGCGATTCGCCATCAACGAGGCGGGTGAGCGGGGTGGGACGCCCCCGCGCACCTGGAAGGACACCTACCGTGTGCTCGTGGCTGGTGGCAGCGCCGCCGAGTGCTACCTGCTCGACCAGGAGGCGAGCTGGCCTCAGGTACTCCAGGCAAACCTCCAGCCGCGTGCCTCCGAGCTGGGAGCAACCCGTGTCCACGTGGGCAGCATCTCCCGCTCGCTCGTGCCCTGCGAGTGCATCGCGACCATGCTGCGCCACTCTCTCCCCAGCTACGAGCGGCTGGACCTGGTGGTCTTGATGGTGGGCGCCAGCGACGTGGTCAACTGGCTCGAACAGAAGACCCCGGCCACGCTCGAGCGCGGGCAGATGGGCATCGGCCGATCCTTCGACGTGCATCCCGAGGGCCCCTTCGGCTGGACCTTGGCGACCCTCGCCCTGCGCCGCATCGCGTCCTTCTGGTACCACCGCCTGGGCCGCCCCATCGAGCACCGCGAGGGTGCCGGCAAGACCATCGGAAAGAACCGTCTCATGCGCGCGAACGCCCGGGAGATCCTGGACGAGGTGCCCGACCCCACGCCCATGGCCGAGTACTTCGAGACCTGCTTCCGCGACATGGTGACCGTGGCCAAGGGCCATGCCAAGCGCGTGCTGGTCGTACGTCAACCCTGGCTGGCCAAGGAGTTCACTCCCGAGGAGCAGGCACGCCTATGGAACTTCGGCGCCGGTCGGCCCTACGTAGAGGAGGTCACGACCTACTACGCGCACCATGTGGTGGACTCGCTCATGCAGCGCCTCGATTCCGCGCAGGTGCGAGTCTGTGGCGAACTCGAGGTCGAACACCTCGACCTCATGCCCCATCTCGAGCGCAGCTTCGATACCTACTATGACTTCCTGCACCTCACACCCAAGGGCTCCAAGCGAGTGGGTGAACTGATCGGAGATAGAGTGGCCGACGGATCAGAACATCCCTAGCAGGACCCGGTAGGTCGCTCCACCCGAGGTAGCGCCAGGGAAATCGGCCATGAATGGGGAACCGGGGGGGGCATCAACGGTTCGGGTTGCCCATGAGCCAGCGGAGCCCCATCATGGCCCCCTTGGCAATCTTCCGCACACCCCTCGCCTGCAGCCTGAATGGTCTCTCCTACCTCGCGGCGTACCCCGAGCCTTTGCTGAAGGGTCACCCGGTCCAACCGATCGAGCTCTGCAGGCTGCCGGACTTCGGATTCACCCCATGAAGACTCCTCCCGAGCCCGGCAGATTCCTGGAGAAGGACTGCGCCGACGAGCACGGGGCCGCCGTGTTCGATTTCGTCGTGGCGTACCTGGACGATCTGGACGCTGGGCGAGAGCAGGGGTTGAATGACTACCTGAGACGATTCCCCGGGCAGGACAGTGCGATTGCAGCGGAGTACCTTCGTCAGGAGAAGTTGAGGAACAAGCACTCGGCTGAAGGGGACCAGAACGAGGACGCGCTCTCGACACAATCGGAGAAGCCCGCGCTACACCGAGCCGCAGAACCTGCGCAGAGCATGCCCAGCAGCGCGTTCAGACCCCTTGAGGGCGAGTACCTGGGGGATTTCCATCTGCTGCGCTTGATGGGACGCGGGGGCATGGGAGAAGTCTGGGAGGCCGAACAACTCTCTCTCTCACGGCGCGTGGCCCTCAAGCTGCTGCTACCCCAACGCATCGACCAGCAAGGGTTGGACTACTTCGCGCGTGAGGCCAGGGCCGGCGGACGCCTCGCCCACCCCGGCATCGTGTCGGTATTTGGCACGGGTGAGGACGAGGGACTGCACTGGATCGCCATGGAGTTGGTGGACGGTGGCTGCGATCTGCGCCACTCCCTCGAGAGCCTGCGCGAAGAGGGCGAACTACCCAAGGACTACTACCGCGACGTGGCGAAGTTCGTGGCCGAGTTGGCGGACGCCCTGGAGGTGGCCCACGCCGCCGGCGTCATCCACCGCGACCTCAAGCCCGCCAACGTCCTGGTGACCCCGGAAGAGCGGCCCAAGCTCCTGGACTTCGGGCTGGCGAAGCTGACCGACGAGATGTCGATCTCGATCGCCGGTGACCTGGTGGGCACCTACTTCTACATGAGCCCCGAGCAGGTGGCGGCCAAGCGTGCGGGCCTCGACCACCGCACGGACATCTTCAGCCTGGGGGTGATGCTGTACGAGATGCTGACCCTGGTGCGCCCCTTTGAGGGGGACA
>PBIX01000029.1 GCA_002720975.1 Planctomycetota bacterium
GTTCGGCCTCCTCGGCGGGAGGCTGGGGCGGGTCAGGCAGAGGGGGCTCGGGCTCGGGCTCAGGCTCGGGCTCGGGCTCGGGCTCGGGCTCAGGCTCGGGCTCGGGCTCAGGCGACTGCTCCGGCGGTTCAACCGCATCCTCTGGCACAGGCGGCGGGCCATCCGAATCACCGGCATAGATGGGACCTCTGGCCCCATCCACCCGGCCTCCCAGACTCACGCCGAACCAGATCAACGCGCCCCCCAGGGCCAGCAACAAGATTCCCCTCATGGTGTTCCTTCTTTGGACGGCTCCCCATCGCGGCGCGAACCGGCTCGCACGGGCGGGGGAACTTGACCCGCAGAATAGCCCAGCGGGGGGGGCGAATTCCAAGGGTTCGTGCACCTTGAACGGGGGCAAATCCGCGCCCGGGGGAAAACGGGGTGCGAAGACAGGGGTCCCCCGACGTCGCCGTGCCCTCAGGTTCCCGGAACCACTCGGGTCCAGGTGGGTCGGACAGAGCGCGGTGTTGCCGCACTCTCGTGTTCAACCCGGAAGGTTGTCATTCGGCCCCGGAGAGTCGTGAGCGTCACCTGCGTCGGCAGGGGAACCCCACTTGGACACTAGCACCCGCCCCCGAGTCCCACAATGCAGTGCCTCAAACGTCCGCAACAGGCACCCGGCCCAGGCTCACCCACAGGGGGCACCCGTCCAGGTCGTGCTCACTACCCCCTTCGGCCGCCGCATCCCAGTTCGGGCTCTCGCCCAGGATCAGGGTCTGGCCCGCGATCAGCTCCCAGTGGGTCTCGATCGCCCCGTGGAGCTCCTCATCGGCGGTGTGCAAAGAGACCTCGATGCGATCGTCGAGGGCCAGGTCGGCGGCCTTGCGCTGGTTCTGGATGCGGTTGATCACCTCGCGCGCCAGCCCTTCAGCACGTAGCTCTGGAGTGATGGAGAGGTCCAGGGCCACGGTCAGCCCCTCGCTGGTCTCGGTCACGGTCCCCTCGCGCGAGACGCGATCCACGAGCACGGTCTCCAGGTCGTAGACCAGCCCCTCCACTCCTGCGCTGGGCACCTCTTCCCCGGCCAGGATCTCCGCCAGGGTCTCGCTCGTCAGGTTCCCCACCTCGGTACGGACATCCCCGAGCTGCTTTCCGAAGCGCGGCCCCAGGACCTTGAGGTTGGGCCGGGCGCTGTAGGTCACCAGCCCTCCCTCGTCCGCGCTGACACACACGGACTTCACGTTCAGCTCCTCGGCGATGATCCCAACGCAGGCTTCCAGAGCCTGGCGGTCTTCCTGTGACGCGCTGGCCACCGTCAGCTCGGGGAGAGGCTGGCGTGTTCGAACGTTTTCGCGCACGCGCAGGCCGCGGGCCAGACCGACCGTGCGCCGGGCCAGGCCCATGCGATGCTCGAGATCAACGTCCACCCATTCAGCGCAGACCACGGGGTAGCGCTCCAGGTGCACGCTATCCAAACCGGCCTCGCCCGACAGGTTGGAGTAGATCTCCTCGGTCACGAAGGGCAGGAAGGGTGCCAGCACACGGGTCAGCGTGAGCTCCACGTGGTGCAGGGTGCGATAGGCGTTGAGACCATCGGCGCTCTCGATGGAGGCGCCCTCCTCATTCCAGAATCGACGACGGCTGCGCCGGATGTACCAATTGGTCAGCTCTTCGATGAAGCCCAGGAGCGAGGGCACCACGCGGTGCAGCTCGTAGGCCGCCATGTGATCCTCCGTACTGGCAATCAGGGTCTGCAGCCGGGAGAGCACCCACCCGTCGAGCTCGTTCACACCTGGATCGGGCTCCACGCCATCGGGTTCCCAGCCGTGGATATCAGCGTAGCGCGTCAGGAACGAGTAGGCGTTCCACAGGGGCAGCATCACGGAGCGGATGTGCTCGGCCACGCCAGCCTCCTCGAAGCGCAGGTCCTTGGCGTTCACCACGGGCGAGTTCAGCAGGTAGATGCGCAGGGCATCGGCCCCGTACTTCTCCAGCACCAGGTTCGGATCGGGGAAGTTCTGCTTGCTCTTGGACATCTTCTCGCCGTCCTCGGCCAGCACGATGCCGTTGACGATCACGTTCTTGAACGCCGGACGATCAAAGAGGGCGGTGGACAGGACCGTGAGGGTGTAGAACCAGCCACGGGTCTGATCGAGCCCCTCGGCGATGAAGTCCGCAGGCAGCCCGGACTCGACGAGCTCCTTGTTCTCGAAGGGGTAGTGGTTCTGGGCGTAGGGCATGGAACCCGACTCGAACCAGCAGTCGAACACCTCGCTCACCCGGTGCATGACCCCGCCCGGAGTCTTCTCCGAGGGAAAGGTGATGTCATCCACATGATCTCTGTGAAGGTCCGTGATGGAGCCGGGCTCGAGTCCGGCTCGGCGCTCGAGCTCAGCGACCGACCCGATGGAGACGATTTCGTCCGGATCCAGATCACATCGCCACAGGGGCAAGGGAGTGCCCCAGAACCGATTGCGCGACAGGTTCCAGTCGCGGGCGCCTGCCAGCCAATTGCCGAAGCGTCCCGTTCCGACGGACTCGGGCACCCAGTGCACCTGGTCGTTGCTCTTGAGCAACCCGTCCACCATGCCCTCGACCTTCATGAACCAGGTGGAGAGGGCCATGTAGATCAGAGGTGCACCACTGCGATAGCAGTGTGGGTAGGCGTGCACGATGGTATCTTGCACGACGAGACTTCCATCGGTCTTCAAGCGGGCGATGATGGGCTTGTCGGCGTCCTTGACGAACAGTCCCTCGAAGTCCGTGACACTCGAGTCGAAGCGCCCGCTGCGATCCACGGGACAGACCAGGGGCAGGCCTTCGCGCTGACCGATTTGAAAGTCATCCTCGCCGAAGGCCGGAGCCTGGTGCACTATGCCCGTGCCCGCGTCGGTACCCACATAGTCGGCGCTGACGATCTTGAACGCTACGCGCTTCCCATCCGAGTCCTCGCGTTCGTGTTCAAAGTAGGGCAGCAGGGGCCTGTAGGGGCGGCCCACCAAGTGCTCTCCAAGGAGGCGTTCAAGCTCCTCGGTCTCGCCCACCTGTCCGCGCTCCTGGTAGACCGCCAGGCGACCCGGCTCCAGGTAGACCACCTCGCCCCCCTCCAGCACCCGTACCTTGACGTACTCCACGGCAGGATTCACGGCCAGGGCCAGGTTGGAAGGCAGGGTCCAGGGGGTCGTCGTCCAAGCCCAGAGCGATGCGTCTTCGTCCTCCAGTTGGAACCGGACAGTCACACTGGGATCCTGCACGCGCTTGTGGCCGTCCTTCTTGGTCTCCGGGTCACGCTCCTGAGGGCCAAGCGCCACCTCGAAGTTCGACAGGGGAGTACCCAGAACCGGGGAGAGCGGCTGCACCCGGTGGCCCTCATAGATCAGGCCCTTCTCCATGAGCTGATCGAACACCCACCAGACCGACTCCATGAAGGTGGCGTCCATGGTGCGGTAGCCGTTCTCGAAATCGACCCAGCGCCCAAGCCGACGGATCGTGGTCTGCCACTCTCCGATGTAGCGCCCCACAAGCCCACGGCAGGCATCGTTGAAAGCCTCGATTCCCAGAGCCTCTACGGCACGTGTATCCTCAAGCCCCAGCTCCTTTTGGGCCTCGTTCTCCACGGGCAGGCCGTGACAATCCCAGCCCCAGCGGCGCACGACGCGCTTGCCATGCATGGCCCAATAGCGGGGAACCACGTCCTTCAGGATGCTGCCCACCAGGTGGCCGTAGTGGGGCCGGCCCGTGGCAAAGGGCGGCCCGTCAAAGAAGGTGTAGGATCCCGCATCCTCAGGTCCACGCTCGGCACTACTGCGCTCGAAAGCGCTGGTCTTCTCCCAATGCTCGAGGGTGCGCACCTCCAACTCGGTGAAGGAGACTTCGGGATCAACGGGGCGAAGGGGCATGCGGGCGATCTCGCGGGGAGGAGGACTGTACGGCTGTCAGGTCGAGCTGCACTCCAGGATGCGCTCCACCCCCAGGCGGGTGAACTCCTCGCGCAGGCTCTCCCTGTAGCGCCCCTTGTAACCAATCTCGGTGCGACTCATCGAGTTTACGAGCTCGAGAACATGCTCGCCCATGGTCGATTCCGCGCGCATCTCCTCCAGCACGGGCCGTCGCGGTTGCCCGGAGCGGAAGATGCGCCGAAATGCGGCCCTCAGAGAATCGGATTCCTCGCCACTGATACCGGCGCGCTCCAGACCGATCACATTCACCCCGCGTACCCTGCTGTCGTGGCCCTCGACGATCATGAAGGGGGGCACGTCTCGGGACATGCGGGTCATGGCACCCACGTAGGAGTGCGCGCCCACGGTCACGAAGGCCACGGCGCCGGCCATGCCGCTCAGGTTGGCGTGGTGCTCCACCAGCACATGGCCCGCCAGGAGGACGCCGTTGCCGAGGATGACGTGGTCCTCGATCTCGCAGTCGTGGGCCACGTGGCTGCAGGCCATGAGCAGGTTGTGGCTGCCGATGCGGGTCTGGCCGCCGCCCTTGATGGTGCCGCGGTTGATGGTGACGAACTCACGGATGGTGTTTCCGTCCCCGATGATCAGCTGGGTGGGTTCTCCGCGATAGGAGAAATCCTGGGGCGCACCGCCGAGGCTGGTCTGGCCCACGATGCGGTTGTCCTCACCTATATGGGTCACGCCGTCGATGACCACCTGGGCTCCGATCTCGGTGCGATCCCCCACGCGCACATTGGCGCCGACCACCGAGTAGGGGCCGACCTTGACGTCCTGGCCCAACTGGGCACCGGGAGAAATGACTGCTGTGGGGTGAATGGAAGTGGACACGAGAATCAGGCCTCAATCATGGTGAACATTAATACGGCTTCGCAGACGGGGCGCCCGGCAACGGTGCCCTTGCCACGCACCTGGACGGTCTCGCCCTTGATGCGCATGGTTTCGACACTCAGACGTAGCTGGTCGCCAGGAGTGACGCCGCCACGCAGCTTTACCTTGTCCAGGGACCACAGGACAGCGAGCTTGCCCGAGTACTCCAAGCGGCGCAGCAGCAGCATGCCCGCCAGCTGCGCCATGGCCTCCAACTGCAGGACGCCAGGCATCAGGGGGCGATCGGGAAAGTGCCCCTGGAAGTAGGGCTCGTTGATGGTCACGTTCTTGATGGCCACGGCGCGCTTGTAGCCGTCAACCTCCACCACCCGGTCGATGAGGAGGAAGGGGTAGCGGTGCGGGAGCTGGCGCAGGATCTCGCGGATGTCCATGCCGGACTCGCGCTGGATGAGGCCCCCCGTCTCCTGGGCCTGCATGAGGTCCACCAACCTGCGCACCAGGTCGGCGTTGGTCTTGTGACCTGAGCGCGTAGCAATGATGCGTGCTTGCAGCCCGGCACCCAACAGATGCAGGTCCCCGATCAGGTCCAGCAGCTTGTGGCGCACGGGCTCGTGGGACATGCGCTGGGTGGAGTCGGGGTCGCCAAGCACAACCGTGTTCTCGCGCGTGGCGCCTTTGCCCATGCCGGCGGCCTGCAAGGCCTCCACCTCCGAGGCGAGGCAGAACGTGCGCGCACCAGCCAGCTCCTCCTCGAATTTCTCCGGGGTCAGCTCGATCTCGAAGGTGCCACTCTCGACCCCCGGCTCCTCGAATGAGGAAACATACTGCAGGGTCAGCCCGGGGGTATCTGAAGGCAACGCCACCAGGGTCGCGCCGCCATCATGGACGAAGACGGGCTCCTCGAGCACGAAGACGCGCGCCTCCTCTTTCTGTTCAGCAAGGCCGGCCTTCCGCACCTTCTCCACGAGAGGCTGGGCCGAGCCATCCAGGCCAGGAAACTCGGCGCCCGAGATCTCCACTCGTACGTTGTCCAACTGCATCCCGGTACACACCGCCAGGAAGTGCTCCACGGTCTCCACCTCCGTGCCCTCACGCATCAGTCGCGTTCGACGATCCTTGGGGGAGTGGTAGGCGATCTCGGCGGGTACGGGCACGGGATCTTCCAGGTCCGTGCGAATGAACTCTATGCCGCTGTTTGAATCAGCGGGCAGAAGTCGAACATCCACCTCCTCCCCCGAGTGCAGGCCGATGCCCGAGAACTCGATGGAATGGCGCAGGGTTTGCTGGCGACGGGTCATGAACGGTCTTCCTCCAGGGTCCGCAGGCGCTGCCGCAGGTCGGTGAGCTCTTCACGCAGGCGACCCACGCGCTGCAGCGACTTCTGCTCCCGCAGGGATTGTGTCTTCGGCCCGGCTGGCGAGCCCCACCACTCTTCACCGGCGGGAATGTCCGCGAAGACGGCGGATTTGGCCCCGATTCGGGCTCCATCGCCGATGGTGAGATGACCGGCAATTCCCGACTGACCAGCCACGATCACGCCACGGCCCACTTGGGTCGAGCCAGCCACGGCACTCTGAGCCAGGAACATGCTGGAGCTTCCGATCTGGACGTTGTGGGCCACGTGCACCAGGTTGTCGATCTTGACGTTGTTGTCGATGTGTGTGCTCCCGAAGCGCGCGCAATCGATCGTCACGTTGGCGCCGATCTCCACGTCGTCTCCGATCAGAACGGTTCCACCCTGGGGCGTCTTGATCCAACCCGCCTCCGTGGGCTCGAAGCCAACCCCATCCGAGCCGATGACCGCACCGGCGTGAACGATGCAGGAGGCCCCGATGGCGACGTGCGGGTAGAGCACCACACCGGGGTGGAGAACCGTGTCAGCCCCCACGCTTGCGGCCGCCCCCAAGACCACGCGCGCATGCAGAACCGCGCCGGCCGCGATGCGCACTCCGGGACCCACCACACACAAGGGACCGATGCTGGCGCTGTCCTCAACCTCCGCAGTGCGGTGCACCACGGCGCTGGGGTGCGCCCCGGGCTCTGGGCTCGGAACATCCGGGGCGAATAGCCCCACAATCTTGTTGAAGGCTGCTTGGGGGTCGCCGCAACGCAGGAGAGCCAGGTCGTTGCGCTCAACGCTCACACCCTCCCCCAGGACCACGGCACAGGCTCGAGTCGTCTGAAGGGCCTCCGCGTGCCGCGCATCGGCCAGGAAGCTCACCTGCTCATGGTCCGCCCCTGCCAGCGAAGCCGGTCCGCTAATGGTGCGCTCCCCCACCCCCGGCGCCACATCCTCAAGATGTGCTCCGATCCGTTCGGCAAGTTCCAACAGGGTCAAGGCGGGCATGGCACGGACCTGTCGGGCCTTCGGTCCGACGGAATCAGGGGTAGGCGGCGTCCTACAGAGCGAACGCCTGGGGATTGAAGGGGCCCCGTTCGGAGCCCCAGCAGGAGCATGGTGTACCGGAGTGCCCGTGGCCTGTCAATTGGCACCGCCCTGGGTGGATTCCCCCTGTTCGCCCGACCTCCACACGTCACTCCCAGGGGTGCCAGAGGCCGCCCCAGGGTCAGCGGAACATGTCGAGGCTGAAGGAGAAGGTCTCCTGCCGATCCCCGTCCTGATCGAGGAAGGGAAAGCCGAAGTTGAAGGTCAGGGGCAGCGGTGTGACCAATCCAAACCCAAACCCGACCGAGGCACGGACGTCGTCCGCGTCCAGGCTCCACTCGTCCAGACCCAGGACGCCCGCATCCACAAAGGTCAATAAACGGAACATCTCCTGGCGGCGTGAGGTGCCAGCGATGGGCGTGGTGTAGATCGGGTAGCGGTACTCGATAGTGGCGCGCGCCATGCTCTCACCCCCCAGGGAGTAGCTCCCTCCCATCGGCCCAACCCCTCTGTAGTCAAAACCGCGCAGGGACGTCCCCCCCAAGAAGAAGCGCTCAGAGTAGTGCACCTGACTGGTGTCGCCGAAGATCTGGCTGACCCCGGCCGCTGCACCCAAATAGAATCCGGGTCGTACGTCTTCGGTGTCATCTCCCAGCTGAAAATAGCGATCGTATTCAAATTCGGTCTTCAGGAAATCCTGATCGCCACCCAGCGGCCCGCCGTAGAAGGTGTTGCCCAATCGATAGTGAGAGCCATCACGCGGGCTGCGGCGATTGTCCAGTTGGCTGTAGCGCATGTCCAAGCTGAGTCCGCGCATGTCCGTGGTGCCCACTGAGTTCACCAAGGTGCTTGGCGAGTTGGCGAGGTCGGACAATGCACTGATGTTGATGGAGCTCCACCGCGGCCCCATTCGGAGGGAGAAATCTCCAGCACCGAACAAGCGGGCAATCGTCAGGCTGGCCTGATCCCTCGTCTCGTCGTGGG
Organism: Planctomycetota bacterium; assembly: GCA_002720975.1. Taxonomy (GTDB): domain Bacteria; phylum Planctomycetota; class UBA1135; order UBA1135. The sequence continues at coordinate 8,140 of PBIX01000029.1, forward strand.
AGTTGTAGCGCCGATCTCGGCCGAGGGCCTCGGCACGCACCGTGTAGCGGTCGTGGTGGGTTCCGAGCACGTCAGGAAAGGCGTACATCACGCGCCAGAAGCTGACCTCAGATCCAGGAGAGAGATCCAACGCGAACTGCTCGCCGTTGCCGTGGAACGCCTCTTTGCGATAGATCTCGCCGGGCGCCGAGAACAGGCCGCTGGGAGGATTGGCGATCGCGAAGTTGCGCATGGAGAGGGTGATCAGTCCCACGATGCCGCTGTCACTGGCCACGCCGCCGGAGATATTGAAGTCCACCACTCGGCCTTCGCTCAGCCGATACTCAACGTCGATCGTATCGGGATCCTGCTCGTCCATCTGGAAAACCACGATGGGAGGAATGTGGGTGGGGTCATAGGGATCCTCGAAGAAGCCCGTCCCTCGCACCCGCGCCAGACCCCGCTCGATCTGCTGGATGTTGGCCAGTTCGCCGGGCATGAAGTCCAGCTCACGCCGAATGACCTTGTCGGCCGTGTAGGTGTTGCCGTTCACCTTCACCTCACCGATGAAGCGTTTTCTCCCCTGCACCAGGCGGTAGGTCACATGCGCTTCATGGGCCTGCCAGTCGTAGGTCACATCGGGTTCGAGGAATCGTGCCCCACCCGCCCGATCGTCTTCGAAGTAGCGTTGCTCAAGATAACCGCGCTCACCATAGAAGCGCATCAGGACGGTCTTGTCGTGGGTTATCCGCGCCCGCTCGAAGGGCACTCCGGGTTGGAGTTCGGTCAATGCCAGTAGCTCGTCGGATTCAAAGAGGAGGTCCTGATCGGCCGCCAGGTTCTCGGGGTCCAGTCCCTCGATGGCCAGAGAGCCCACCCGCCAGAGCGGGCCCTCGTCCACGATAATGTGCACCACGACGCTCTGGCGATCCCGGCTGAACTCCAGGCGATCGATAGCCACCGTGACATCAAGCCAGCCCCGGTCCCGATACACCTGACGCATCGCTACGACATCGGCTTCCAAGACCTCTTGGTCAAAGGTGCCGCCCCACCAACTGAAGAGGCCACGCCCCTTGGTGGAGAGGTCCGCCAAGTCGAAGAGTCCCCCCGCCAACAGGCCCCAGCCGGTGTTGGCCAAGCTCGTGTTGCCGCTCACCTCGATGCCCGTGCAGTGCACCTTGGGACCCTCGCGGATCTCAAAAATGAGCTCGCCAGCGACGCCCTCCCCCAGGCCCCCGATCACATTGTCGATCTCGATGAAGTGGTAGCCCGCCTGACGGTAGCCGGCCATGAGCCGTGCGCGGATACGGTCGGCCTCGTGCAGGTACACCTGCTCGCGGTCAAAGAGCAGCGCCCACTCTTTCAGTTTTTCCAGGTCCACCTCGCTGGCGCCCACGAAGCGTGGCTCCAGATCGAGAGGCAGCTCCGTCACAGGAAAGGTCACACGCAGGCCGCCCTCGACGCGGGTCAGGCTCGGCTCCCCCACCACGATCTTGTAGGTGTCCCAGACCTTCAGCAGCCCAGGGCGCATGGAAGCCGGATAGGGCTCGCCGATGCGCATTCCCAGTGCAGAGAGGACGCCCTCGTGGCTGTAGGTATGGAGCCCGTCGAAGACGACCTCCACCACCGGCAGCTCCTGCGGAGCTTGCACAGGGAGTGGTCCGACGACCGGATCCTGCGCCAAGCAGGGGACCATGACGGCAGCGGTGAGGAGCAGGGAGCGGATCAAGGGGAGGTGCGAGCCGGGGAAAGCGCCCGCGGGGGGAGACTATAGGCTGATCGGCTCGGCGATGGATGGAGCCGGATTCTGGAAGCGCAGGATATTGCCTGTGAATTGCAGCTTGACCTTGCCCGTGGCCCCGTTGCGGTGCTTGGCACAGATGATCTCGGCCTGCCCCCGGTTCTCCTCGGTCTGGTTGTAGTACTCAGCCCGGTAGAGCATCAGGACCACGTCGGCATCCTGCTCGATGGAGCCCGATTCCCGCAGGTCGGAGAGTTGGGGGCGCTTGTCCTCACGCGACTCCACGCTCCGGGAGAGCTGCGAGAGGGCCAGGATCGGCACCTCCAGCTCACGGGCCAGGTCCTTCAATGAACGCGAAATGAGGCTGATCTCCTGCTGGCGGTTCTCTGCCTTGGCATTCATCAACTGCAAGTAGTCGAGGACGATCATGTCCAGCCCGGACTGGTGCTTGAGGCGGCGAGCCCGGCTGCGCACCGACATGATGGTCAGACCCGGCGTATCATCCACAAACAGGCGTGTCTTCTGCAGATCCCCGGCTGCATGAGTCAGGTCCGCAAATGCGGCCGGATCGATCTTGCCCGTACGCATCTTGTGGGCATCCACCCGTGCTCGCGAGCTGAGCATGCGCTGCACGATGGAGAGCCGGCCCATTTCCAGGCTGAAGAACAGGATGGCGGGGTCGTGATCAAGATGCGCCGGACGGTGGGTGGCGGCGTGCTCCATCAGGTTGAGCGCAAAGGCGGTCTTCCCCATGGCAGGGCGCGCGGCGATAACCGTCAATTCGCCCGGGTTGAAGCCTCCCAGCATGTCGTCAAGATCCATGAACCCGCTGGGGAGTCCGGTCAAGTCACCTCGGTTGCGCTGGGCCTCTATGCGCTTGAAGGCATCCGCCAGCACGTCCCCCACCTCCACAGCCCCGCCCGTGTCTTTGGAGGAGTTGATCTTGAAGATGCCGTTCTCAGCCTCGTCGAGGAGCTGGGTGACGGACTCTTCGTCAGGGTGCGTACCGTAGGACCGACTGATGATGTCGGTACAGGAATCGATCAGGGTGCGCAGCAGGCTGGTGTGGTTCACCAGGCGTGCGTGGTGCATCAGGTGCGCGGCGTTGGGCACAACGCTGATCAACTCGACCATGTAGCCGTCCCCACCGCTCGCAGCCAAGGCGTCCTTGGCCTTGAGGGCCGTACCCACAGTGATCGCGTCCACGGGCTGGTTGCGCTCAGCCAGATCCACCATCTGTTCGTAGATCAACCGGTGCCGACGATCGTAGAAATCGTCCGCCTTGAGCAGCTCCACCACGTCCGGCAGGTGGAGGGGGTTGATCAGCAGCGCACCCAGGACACTGCGCTCAGCGGCCAGGTCATGGGGTGCGATCTTTCCGTACGGGGTCAGTTCCTCAGATTCCAAGCGTATCCCTCCAAGCGGTCGTGCCCCTGGGTCGGGTCAGGGTCGGTGAGACCGACAAGCAGGATAGCGTCCCCGGTCCTGACGCGCTCGTACGGACCGCTGCTTTTCAGAATCGACCGGGCCCGAGGGGGGCAACCCTCGGGCCCGGTCTCCTGAAATCGTCACTGCGCCTCTACGAGGCGGTCGAAACCTAGAGGCTTCAGCCTTCGCCTTCGGCGGCCTCTCCGGCCTCGACCTCAGCACCGGTCTCGTCAGCAGCGTCCTCTGGGGAAACCGCAGCGGGCTCCTCGACCGACTCGTCCTCCAAGAAGGACTCCATGGGAGCGCCTTCAGCTTGAACGACAACGGTGATCTCCGCATAGGACTCACCATGCACATGGACCGAGACCTTGTGCTCGCCAACGGTCTTGATGGGCGCATCCAGGTGCACACGCTTGACGTCGATCTCAGTACCGGCAGCCGTGCACATCTCAGCGATGGCGGCCGCAGCGACAGAGCCATAGAGACGGCCATTCTCATCGGCCCGCTCAAGGGCGGTCACGGTGAGCTCCGAGAGGGCAGCCACGGCTGCGGCCACTTCCTCGGCCTTCTCGGCCTCTTCCAGAGCGAGCCTTGCGGCCCGTCGGGCTATCTGACGCTTATTGTCCTCGGTGGCCGCCGTGGCCAAGCCGCGCGGTAGGAGGAAGTTGCGGGCGTAGCCGGGGGCTACACGCACTACATCCCCACAGCGTCCGAGGTGTCTGACGTGCTCCCGTAGGAGGACTTCCATGTCTTTCATTGTTGGTTCCTCCTCAGCCCACGAAGGGCAGAAGCGCCAGGTGACGAGCGCGTTTGACAGCCTTCTTGAGTTGGCGTTGACACTGGGTGCAAAAGCCACTCCGACGGCGGGATACGATCTGACCCTGGGGGGTCAGGAACTTGGACAGGTACTCGGTGTCCTTGTGATCAATGACCGGATCATCACAGCTGGGACCTGCAATAACCTTGGGGATCTTGCGCACCATGGCTCAGGCCTCCTGCTTTTCGGGGGTTTCGTCGGACTCGTCGGATCCTTCGGAGGCAGGTGCCTCAGAGGTCTCCGGGCTGGCCACTTCGGGGGCTTCCTCACTTGCAGGCTCGGGCGCATCCTCTGAGGCCTGCTCGGCTCCATCAGGTGCGGCCTCACCGCTGGTCCCCTCTTCGCCCTCTTCGCCCTCTTCGGGCTCTTCGGGCTCCGGCTCGGGATCGGGGGCATCATCGGCCGGAGGCTCGGGAACGGTGAAGTCCGTTGCGCCTTCGGCTTGAGCCAACTCCACCTCTCCCTCGGGCACAGCATCCACGGAATTGAACAAATACCGCAGCACCTTCTCCGACAGGTCGAACTCCCGGCGCAGGCCGGGGATCTCGTTCCCATCGATCTGGTAGTAGGTGATCAGGAACGTGGCGCGTCGGCGACCTTTGATGGGATAGGCCAAACGACGCTCATCCCAGCGGCGTGCGCTGAGCAACGTGGCTCCATGCTTATCCAGGGCACCGGTCACGAGAGCTTTGGCGCCCTCGTACCCTTCTCGCACGACATCGTTGTCGAGGAGGAACATACCTTCATAAATCTGACTCAAAACGAATCTCCTTGTGTGTCGGCGATACCCGGGCCCCTCGGCAATCCAAGGGGATCAGGACTCCTGGTTCCAGCGGCTGTGGAACCGCGTCATGCACCCCTCGAGGTCGCCCGTGGCCAGCCAGTCGAGGAGAGCCTCGGCTGCCTGGGCGTAGGCCACTTCGATCTCCTCGCGCTGTGAAGCGGAGAAGGGTTGAAGCACGTAACGCGCCGCGTCGGTCCCCTCTCGTCCGATCCCCACCTTCAGGCGGGGAAACAAGTCAGTCGAGAGGTGTTCAGTGATGGAGCGCACGCCGTTGTGCCCACCCGTCCCCCCGTGGGGGCGGATGCGCAGTTGCGCCGATGGCAGGTCGAGATCGTCGTAGACGACCATCAGATCCGGAAAGCTGGAGGCCGAGATCTCAGAGTCCGCGCCGGCAAACGCCTGCGAGAACTGACTCGGCCACAGCCAGCGGGCCAGGGAGGCCACGGCCCGACCCGAGTGGTTCATGAAGGTCTGGGGCTGGACGAGCAAAGCGTCCAGATCCTCCAGATGTGTCCACAAGAAGGCGCCGGCGGGTGAGGCGGGCGCACCACTGGGAAGGCCCGCTGAAGGACCCGTCCGGTCGGCAAGTTGACGTGCACTGCGAAAGAGCTCCACCCCCCGTTCCCGGGCCAGATATTCGAGGACTTCGAACCCGGCGTTATGCCGGGTGCCAGCGTAATCCTGGCCGGGATTGCCGAGTCCGACGATGAGCCGGGTCATGGGAGGGGGCCTCGCGGGATCCGCGAGGGCGAGACAGTCTAGCCCTGGCCCCTGCCAGCGCAAGGGCACCCGGCCTGGATTGAGGTGGAATGGGAGGGTGCTCGATTCAGGGTCCTCAGGTGCCCGGGGAGAGGTCTCCCCGGGCACCCCGGAATTCACGCTCTGGCGGGATCAGTCCCCGGAGGACTCGCCTTCGTCGGGGCCATCCCCGGGGGACTCCCCATCGGCATCCCCGCCACCTTCGGAGTCTTCGCCGCCTTCGATCGCCACTGCATCGGGATCGAACTCGACTTCCGGCTCCTCTTCCACCACGATCTTGAGTTGTCCGACGACGGCAATCTCGAACTCGGGATCCACGGCCAGAGTGATACCCTCGGGCAAGATGATGTCCGATGCGTGCAGGTGGACTCCCACTTCCAAGCCATCGACTTCCACTTCGAGGTTGTCCGGAATCAGGGAGGGGATGCAGGAGATGGTGATCTCCGTAACGTTCTGGCTCAACACCGCGTCCTTCACCTGTCCATGGAACACGAGGGTTACCTGGGACTCGATGGCCACGCCGCGCTGGACGGGACGGAATTCAATGTGGTTGAGGTAGTCGCCCATGACATCCCACTGCAGCTCGCGCACCACTGCCGTGTGCTCCTCGCCGTCCACGTCGAGATCGTAGAGGTGGACGTGGTGCCGTCGAGAGGCATGGAATTCCTCTGCCGACAGGTGGATGTTCAGGTGAGCGTTCTTGCCCTCAGCCTGGATGCTGGCGGGAATGCGCCCTTGTGAGCGTAGCTTGCGGGCGTCGCGGCTGCCGACCTTGTCGCGCAGACCACACTTGAGGGATTCACTGGAACTCATGTTTGGGCCCTGGTTGGTTCGTCGTCCGGTCACCGGACGCACAGGGGTTTGAACGAGGGATTCTCGCTACTCGAATAGGGAACTCACCGATGTCTCGGCGTGGATGTTTCGGATGGCCTGGGCCACGAGGCCAGCGACGCTGATGGTCACCAACTTCTTGGGCGCAGGGTCGGCGGTGGGAATGGTGTCCGTCACCAGGATGTGGTCCACCGGGGCCTCATCCAGGCGCTGGACGGCCGGACCGCAGAAGACCGCGTGGGAGACCGCGATCACGATCTCCTTGGCGCCCGACTTGCGTAGGACACTGGCGGCTTGGGTAATCGAGCCGCCGGTGGAGATCATGTCGTCCACGATCACGCAGTTACGCCCCTCCACGTCACCGATCACGTGCTCGATCTTTGTCTCAGAGCCGGAAATGCGACGCTTGTCCACGATGGCCAGATCCGCCTCCAGGCGCTTGGCATAGGCGCGCGCCATCTTGGTGCCACCCACGTCCGGAGTGACGACCACGGGCGCCTCCAGGCCCAGTTCCTGGACGGCCTTCAGCAGAACGGGCCGCGAGTACAGGTGATCCACGGGGAGGTCAAAGAAACCCTGGATCTGAGCAGCGTGCATGTCGAGGGTCACCAGGCGGTCGGTCCCCGAGACGCTCAGGGTGTTGGCCAGGACCTTGGCGCTGATGGGCACGCGCCCCTCATCCTTGCGGTCCTTGCGCGCGTATCCGTAGTAGGGCATGACCGCCGTGATGCGGCCGGCGCTGGCTCGCCGCAGGGTGTCGGTCAGGAGCAGTAGCTCGACCCAGTTTTCGTTGACCGGCGGACAGGTGGGCTGCAGAACGAAACAATCGCGACCCCGGATGTCCTGGTTGATCTTGATGTCCACCTCCCCATCGGGAAAGCGCCCCACATGGGCCTCCGCGAGGGGCATGTCCAATTCCCGGGCAATGTTCTGTGCCAGCTCGGGGTGGGCGTTCCCCGCAATCAGGGTCATCTTGCCGTGCAGTGACATGGTGGCTTCAGTGAGGGTGGGAATAACGGAGAGGGGAAACGGACCACAAGAACTCAGGCGGACCGAATCTGGCGGGTCAAGATAGCGTCAATTCGCTCCCGTGCCATCGGTTGGACGCATCTTCCTTGCGGGCACCCCCACCCAGACCTCGCCGGGTCCCATGGCACTCTCACGGGTCAGAACGGCCCCCGCACCGGTCGTGGCCCCATCGGGAACCTCATTGGGGGCGACGATAGTGGTGCCGCTGCCCACGAAGGCCCCATCCCCCACACGGGTCACGTGCTTGGCCTGACCGTCGTAGTTGGCGAAAATCGTGCCGGCGCCGATGTTTGTACCCGCGCCCACCTCAGCATCCCCCAGGTAGGACAGGTGCTTGGCCTTGGTCCCCGCGCCCAGGCTCGCGTTCTTGCACTCCGTGAAGTTGCCCACCTCCGCCCCCGGTGCCAGCCGGGTCCCCACCCGCAGGTGGCTGAAGGGGCCCACCTCGCAATCCGTACCGATGACGACACCCGAGCGGATGACCGTGCAGGGCAGGATGTGGGTCCCCGCACCAATGCTCACCCCGGCGTCGATATAGGTGCTGGCCGGATCCTCGATCACCACCCCAGCATCCATGTGCTCTTCCAGGATGCGCATCTGCATGGCCCAACGCACTTCGGCCAGTTGGGAGAGGGTGTTGACGCCCAGAGCCTCTTCGAACTCCAGATCCACGGTGACGACTGACCGCCCCGCTTCCACAGCCATGCCGGGTAGGTCGGTGATGTAGTACTCGCTCTGGGCGTTGTCGCTGGAGAGGCGCGGCAGATCGGCGCGCAGGGCCTCCCCATCGAAGCAGTAGACGCCCGTGTTGACCTCGTCCACGAGTCGCTGCTCGTCCGTGCAGTCGCGCTCTTCAACGATGGCGGAGAACTCACCCTCGGCTCCGCGCAGCACGCGGCCGTAGCCCATGGGATCGGGAGAACAGGCGGTCATCATGGCGATCGATCCGGCTCCAGCCCGGGTCTGCTCTGCCACGAGCCCCTCCAGGCTCTCCGGCCGCAGAAGGGCCATGTCGCCGTAGAGAACCACAACGCGCTCGCTGCCCTCCAACTCTCCGGCCGCCATCTGCACGGCGTGACCGGTTCCCAGCTGAGGCTCCTGCACCACGAAGCGCAGATCGCGATCGGGCAGAAGGGCGCGGGCCTCGGCCTCCACGGTTTCCCCCCCGTGCCCAATGACCAGCACGATTCGGTCGGGGTCCAGGGAGTCGGCCTGCCCGAGGACCCAGCCCAGCAGGGACTTGCCACAAAGGGGGCTCAAGACCTTGGGTCGCGTGGACTTCATGCGCGTGCCCTTGCCTGCGGCCAAGATGACGACGGTGGTTTGAGTACCCATGGGGATGGCGTGGTGGAGGGGCGAAGTTGCGGGGATCGCTGGCAGAGTACCCGGGGAGACCGGGTGGGGCTACCGCCACGCCCCCCTCCCACCGTAGGCTCATGCCCATGTCCACCCCCCTGCGCCGGGCCCTGTCCCTTACGGTCGGCTGGCTCGCCGACCGGCGCGTCCCGCACTTCCTGCGTGGACCCCTCTACAGGGGCTTCGCGCGCTTCACCGGCGCCGACCTCAGCGAGGTGCGCGGCCCTCTGCGGGAGTTCCCCAGTCTGGGCGCATTCTTCGTCCGCCGGTTGAACCCCGGTGCACGCCCGGTGGACCCCGCCCCCTCCGCTCTGGTCTCACCCGTGGATGCCCGGGTTCAGACCCTGTGCCGGATAGAGGAGGACACGATCCTCCAGGCAAAGGGCCACGCCTACAGCGTGCGTGACCTGTTGGCTGGAGTGGGAGCGGATGTCGACCTGGAGGGCGGTCACGCCTGGACGCTCTACCTGGGACCCAAGGACTACCACCGCATCCACGCTCCAGAGACCGCACGCCTTCAGGAGGTGCGCTGGGTCCGGGGCTGCCGCTATTCCGTGGCGGCCAAGGTCCTCGATCGGCGGCGGGTCCTCGACGTCAATGAGCGCTGCGTGCTGCGCATGGAGAGCGAGCGCGGGCCCCTCCTGTTGATTCTGGTGGGCGCCTTGAACGTCGGGCGCATCCGGGTGCAAGGCGTGGACGCGACCGACTCGGGCGTCCTGCGCGAGGAGCGCAAGGTGCAACGAGGTGAAGAGCTCGCGCGCTTCGAGCTGGGCTCGACGATCGTTCTCCTGACCCCGCCGGGCATGGCCGCCCCATTGTCTGACCTGGTACCCGATGCCCCCGTGTGCTTGGGACAAGCCATCGGGCGCTACTCATGAGCACCCAGGGCTCACCCGTTGACCCCAAGACCGGTCGCCTTCTGGACCTGACGGCCGCGGCGGTTCTCGGGGATTGGGAGTGGCTGGTGGAGCTACGCAAGCAGGCACCCGCTGGCGAGCCCGACCGCGCCTGGCGCGAGACGCTCCTGCAGTGCCATCTGTTCGGCGGCTATCCCCGTGTGGTGGAGGCCTTCGAAACCCTGAACCGCCACGGCGGAATGGGTGCGGTCCCCGCTGAGGAATCGGAAGCCGCTGGCGACCTCGCACGAGGCCGCCAGCTGTTCGAGACCATCTACGCGGACCTGGCGCCCGATGTGGAACAGAGGCTGGACAGCTTTCACCCTGACTTTGCTCGCTGGATCAGCGAGCACGCCTACGGCAGGGTCCTCTCGCGACCCGGTCTGGAGCCACGCATACGGGAGCTGTGCGCCGTGGTGGCCCTGACGGTCACAGGTCAGGCGCGTCAGCTGGCATCCCACGTTCGTGGAGCGGTCCGACTGGGCTCCGACAGGGAAACGCTGCAGGCGGTCCTGAGCCGGGTCGAGGCCCACACGCCTCCCGAGGCGATGGAGAGGGCCAGAGCCTGCGTGGAGCAGTTCGGGAGATGAGGCGGGCCGCTAGCGACGGCCCCCCAGCCGCTCAGCCTCCAGACTGACCCGCAAGAGGTCGATGGGCTGACGCGATCGCAGGCTCAGGGAGGGATTGGGTGGCAAGGGGCCGCGTGGGAGAGTGCGCAGGCGTAGGGGCTTGCCATTCACCCATACCTTCAGGTCCCCTCGCTTGGGATGCACCTCGATCCTCAATTCGAGCGGGTCCTGCCTGGAATCCGGGAATGCTGAGAAGCCGCTGAAGCCTGCAACGGGCCCTGCCCTTACCTGCTTCAGCAGATCGCTGGGGTCGCCGCGGCCGGCCATGAAGGCCGGTCGGTGTTCGTCATCCTCAAACACCAGGTTCAGACCGGCCAGTTCGAGAGCAAGTTCATTGCGCTGGCCGGGGGCGGAGAAACTGGAATGCAAGAGCAGGCGCATGGTGAATGGACGTTCGAGGTCCAAGGGCTCCCCAAGGCTCAAGTGCAAGGCGTGGTCGGGGTCCCAGAAGTCGGCGTCCGTGGTGCGGGCAGTGGGGACCCGCAAGCCTCCAGAGAACAGGATCCAGTCCCCTACCTGCCAGGCTCCCACCTCGCGGGAGGTGAAGTCCCACGTCAGTCGTACGGCCTGCCGCTCAAGGTACTCCAGGTTCCTGGGCGCGAAGACCTCCTGAAGGGTAGGCGCAACCGGAGCCCGGACCCTCAACTCCGCGCGGATATGACTGAACTCGGCCTTCTCCGATTCACTCAGCAATCCCGAGAACTCCGACTCGATCTTCGCGATGTCCTGAAGGATCGTGTCGGCATCGGTCCCCAATCCGTAGCTGGTACGCAGGGCGCGCATCTGCCGGTCCTTCCCCTCCAGCTCGACCGGTGGTGCGCTGGCGCGGATGCGCTCAGCCAGATGGGCCAGAACGTCCGGGGACTTCACAATGCCCGCAGGGAGGCTCGTGCGCGCCCCTGCGAGGTCCCCTTCGTGGAACAGGAACAGGCTTCGCAGGAGTTGGTCGTCGGCACTCCCCCCCATCGCCTGGGACTTCACGTCCGCCAGATCCAGGAGGTCGGGCGCTTCAAGCAAGCGATCGCTACGCGGGAGGCTGGCGCTGCGGATCAGGTGCACCCGGAAGGGAGAGAGGTTGGGGGCTCGCACCTCGAAGCCCCGCTTGAGCACGTCGGCGGTCGTGACAATCACCGTACCCGGATAGGAGATACGCCCGAAGGTGGGGTCGAAGGTGGAATTCCGGCGGGCCTGCAGCTTCTCGCGTGTGCGCTCGATCAGATTCTCGAGCAGCACACACTCCACCCGCAGCAGGTCCATCTCGCCATGCACTCCATTGCGCCACGGTTCGGCCAGGCGGCGCTCAAGGATCCGCCTGGCCTCGCCGTAGCTCCGATCCGCGCACAGAGCCCGGACATACTTGCCGTCCTCGATGAAGGCGGCCCGGGCCGTGCGATCGAGCTGGACTTGTGCCTCCAGGGCCAGGTCCTGCGTAGCTCGCTCAAGCACTCCCCGGGAGCCGACTGAGTGGCCGCGAGACGCCAGCCAATCCGGGGGGATCTCCTCGGGGACGATGCCCAGGCTCAAGGCTTCAGCGTCAAAGGCACGCTCCAGATCCGTGGCGGGCCGGGGCAGGTCCCCCGTGGGAATGCCCAGACGCAGGCGCTCAGCTTCTTCGCGCACAAAGGCGGCCAACTGGCCGTCCTTACGTAGGTAGTCGTTGTAGGCGATTGAACGCCGGGACTCCAGGTCCGGACGCACGCCCGCGAGCAGCTGCTGGCGGTCGGTCTCTGAGAACCCCCGGGTGTCCGCGCCCGATGAATCCAGCAGGAGTGTGCCGCCTTCCAGGAGCGCCAGGGCCGACTCCCAGCGGTGGCCGGCCAGGACCTCGTCAAAAGCGGGCACGACCACGGCGCTCAGGTGACTGCGTAGAGCCGATCGCGCCGCCGCCAGAGCCATCGCGTGCTCGCTGTCGAGACGCACCGCCTGGCGTTCCATCCACTGGGTGAAGCGCCGGCGCAGGTGTCCCGCCGGCAGATCCCGAAGCGTCGCGCAGCCGGTGCTGGCCCTCAGAGCCACGGTCACGCTGTCGTCCAGATACGACCGCACCTGCTCGTACTCGTGTCCGAAAAGCCACGCGCTCACCTGCTGCTCGCCCGATTGCTCCAAGCGCTCAAGACGCTGCTCAAGATCCGCGAGCACGAGCTGCTCAAGGTCACCCTGGGACGCGTGCCAGCCCACGGGAGGTTCGGCCAGCAGGGTAAGTTCCACCAGGGCTTCACCGGGACGCAGCTTGCCCACCTTCCAAGCGTTCTCCAGGCGTGTGAAGGCCGGCCACGGGCGCACGCTGGCGACCGCCGGACCCGGATCCGGGGAGGTGCCCGACTGCCAGGGGCGCCAGATGGCCAGCAAGGCCACGGCCACGGCGGATGCGGCCAAAATCAGCGGTAGACGCCAAGGCGAGTCCTGCTCGGCCACGGGATCCAGGTTCGCGAGCCGCACGGCAGGGGCTCGCCGTTCGCGCAGTCGTTCCAGGTCCGCCAGGAGCTCAGCCGGCGTTCGATAGCGCTGCACGGGCTCGCGTGCCAGGCACTTGCGCAACACCAGGGAGATGCCCTTCGACAGGTGGGGCGCGAGCCGCCGTGGTTCGGTGACGCGGTGGTAGAGGACCCCCGAGAGGATCTCCCCCACACTCTCCCCCTCGAAGGGCGGGCGAGCACACAGTGCATGGTACAGGGTCGCACCCAGGGACCAGATGTCACTGCGTTGGTCGGCCTTGGTGGGATCACGCGCCTGCTCGGGGCTCATGTAGTGCGGCGTTCCCAAGGTGCCTCCCGAGCGCGTCATGGAGGGGTCGTCCTCGGAGAAGGCGAGGCCCAGATCCACGAGCTGCGCCCGCCCGCGCTCATTGATCAGGATGTTCGCGGGCTTGATGTCCCGATGCACGACGCCGCCCTCGTAGAGGTGCTGCAGCGCATCGCACAGGGGACAGAAGAGGCGCAGGGCTTCCCGCTCCGTGAGCGCTCCGCGCTCAGCCAACCGCTCAGCCAGGGAGATGCCCTCGACCAACTCCATGGCGTACCACCAGCGCCCGTCCTGTTCGCCCATGTCGATGGCTGAGATGATGCCCGGGTGAGCCAGGCGCGCCGCGGTGCGTGCCTCCCGCTGTAGACGGCGCGCAGCCCGGTCGGTGCCCACGAGCTCGGTGTGCAGAACTTTGATGGCCACGGGCCTGTCAACGGCCAGCTGCACTGCGGAGTACACGATGCCCGTGGCCCCGCGACCGAGGATGCCCTCGATCCGGTAGCCCCGAATCTCGGGACGATTCGCAGCGGCAGATGCGGACGAGGAGGCCTCGGGCAGTTGCCCGTCATCGGGTTGGGTGTCCCGCGACCCCCAGCCTCCACCATGACCTACTGCCCGGTCGCCAGGAACCATGCTCGCAACTCCTTGTCAGCTGCACGCCAACCCATACCAACGGCCTCTTGGAAGGCCACGTCATAGCGCGCTTGACGTGTCCCCGTCTTGTTCTGCACGCGCTGAGGTGCACGCGGGGCGCTGCCCTTGAGGGACTCCTGGAACCGGCGCAGGCTGCCCTCGCCGTGCTGCTCGATCCAAGCCACGATCGCCATGGACATGGCCACATCCGCGGGCCCCAACTCCCCGAAGCGCTTCTGCGCGAGGCGATCAAAATCCACCAGGGCCTTGTCCTCGGCCAAGAGGCCCGAACGGAGGTTGCCCTTCCACGCTCCGGCCCGGAACTCCTTCTGATTGAAGACGTACACCTCCTTGGACTTGGCGTTGGTGCGCGACTCGGTGCCGACCGTGGTCAGTCCCGCGACGCACATCACCTGGTTGCACTGGTGCACGCGGAACTCGAACAGGCATGCGAACCCCTCGTCGAACCAGGGCGGCAGGAGCCGACCGTCGTAGAGGTGCTGGTTGATGAGAATGTGGCCTCGGTGGTGAAAACTGTGGCCAGCGAGGTGAGCCTCTGGCCGACCCATGCAGCGCGCTGACGAGACCGCGCGGGGCTCGGAGAAGTAGAAGCCGTGCGTCTTCTTGACCGCCTCGCCCCAGCCCGGGGGAACCGTGTCGGTCAATCCCACCAGGGAATCGACACTGCGCAGGTAGGGTTCAGAGTCCTGGCCGAATACGTAGAACTCGTGCAGGGCGCTCACGCGGGCCGCGTGCACCGGAGCCGGGGTCTTGCCCTCTTCCGGTCGCATCAATCGCGCCACCCACTCGCCTCCCCGCTCGAGGCCGTCAACGATCTCCTGCAGGAAATCCTGATCAAAGGGACCGGCCGCCAGGACGCTCGTACCCACGGCGATCTCCCCGCCGGCGCCGCCTGCTTCCAGCACGGCGCGGGCGTTCTGAATCGAGGCCGCTCGGCCCGCAACGACCCACTCTCCATCCAGCTGTTCGAGCCCTCGCGCGCGCTCCAGATCTCCCGGCTTGAGCCAGCGCCCTTCGAAGTAGACCTCACCCGCATCCAGGTGTTTCTTCTCGGCCAGGGTGACCCACTCGCCTTCGTGTTGCACGAGACCCCGCTGACGCATGTCTTCGGAATGGTCCTTCGCCTTGAGTCGCTCACGCTCCTCCGGCTTGACCCACCGACCGTTGTAGGGAACCAGCCCCAGAGCCTTGTTGGCGCCAGCGTGATCCGGCTCGAAGCTGACCACTTTCTTCATCGCGCGCCGCATGTCCGCTCGCAGCTGCTTCTTCGCGGCCCACTGGCCCAGGACGAAGTAGTCTTTCGCGCTCTTGCAGTCCTTCCAGCGTTGGTCGAACTCCTGGGAGGGGGTCAGCCCTCGCTCCAGGCGAGAGATCTCCGAGCGCGCGAACTTGAGCTCCCCGAAGCGCGTCTCGAAGAGCACCTCGCTGGCCGTCTCCTTGAGGATCGTGCCCTCGAACCTCCGGCCGTCCTTGAGCAGGATCAGGTCGGCACTGGCGGTCGCAACGGTGAGTGCCAAGGCAGCCAGCAGCAGGACAGGACTCAGGAGGGTGCGCAGCATGGGTTCGTCGGGGGGGCCCCCCGCATCTATAAGATCGGACGCCTGGGCAGACTACGCAACGAATGGGCACAAGAATGGAACTCTGCCGGCGCAGAGGCAGCCTGAGCAGGGTTCTGGCCCTCCAGAGGGCTCCTGGGGCCCGGCACATGCCAAGTGCCGGTCCCGGGATCAACCGCGCCTGAACTGGCGTCCCGCCGAGACACACCCCAGCAGAGCTACCACCCCATACCCCACAGTCCAGGACACGGACCCCGTTTCAGCCCAGGAGTACCAGGAACCGAGCGCTGACAGCAGGGCTATACCGGCTGCGATTACGCCACCCACCGTCGAACGCCGTTCGGACACCAAGCCCCTGAACGCAACACATAGGGCGACGATCAGAACTCCAAAAATCACAATACCTCTTAGATCCATGAGTCCAGTGCTAATAAGCAGGTGCCGAACCAGTCAAGTAAAACTCACCTACCCCGGCGTGGACAGGGCATCCCCTCGCAGAGATCGTGGTCGGGTAGACTCGGCGCGACCGTGGACTCGCAAGGGTGCACGACTCGCGCTGCGACATCATGAGACTCGCCCCCATTTTTCTGTATGCCGTATTGGGACTTGCTCCTGCTGGCTTCTCGCAGGCCTACAAGGTCGCCGAGACGCTGACCATCGACGCGGTCCCCTCGTGGTTTCCGGTGGGCTTCTGTCTGCTGACCCATGAGGGGCGGCAGTATGTGGCGTACTACAATGCGGATCACCAAATGACCGTGGCGGCGCGGGATCTCGATTCCAAGGTCTGGCAGGCGGTCGTGTTGCCGAGCAAGGTCGGGTGGGACAGCCACAACTACGTGACCATGGCGATGGATGAGCNTGGGAACATCCACCTCTCCGGNAACATGCACTGCGTGCAACTGGTCTACTTCCGCACNACAAAAGCAGGGGATATCAGCAGCTTCAGGCAGTTGAAGATGACCGGCNNGGACGAGAAGCGTTGCACCTATCCCCGTTTCCTCACGGGGGCCAATGGCGAGTTTCTCTTCACGTATCGTTCTGGGGGCAGCGGCAAGGGCAGCAACATCTACAACAGATACGACACCGGGACGCAACGCTGGTCACGCTTCCTGGACACGCCGCTGTTCGATGGTGAGGGTGAGCGCAACGCCTATCCACATGGGCCGGCGCAAGGGCCGGACGGCCACTTTCACGTGGTCTGGGTCTGGCGCGACACCCCCGACTGCGCCACGAACAACAACCTCTCCTATGCTCGGAGTCGAGACCTGAAGCACTGGGAGACGGCAGCCGGAGAGCCGGTGAAGTTGCCGCTCACCCTAGGGCAGAAGGAGCTCTGCATAGATCCGATCCCCTCCCACGGAGGGATCATCAACGGCTGTGAGCGCCTGGTCTTCGATCGGAAGAACCGCCCGATGATCTCCTACCACAAGGCTGACGAGGCCGGTCACATGCAGATCTACGTGACCCGGTTCGAGGACGGGGCCTGGCGATCACGGGCGGTCACCAGCTGGGATCGGGAGATCTCCTTCAGCGGCGGTGGAGCGATGCCGTTCATCGGCATCCGGATCTCCGGACTCCAGCGGGTTGAACCCGACAGGTGGACCCTCACCTACCGGCATCGTGACTTGGGCTCGGGGCGCATCGTCCTCCACGAGGAGACCATGAAGCCCATGCGGGAGCCCGTATCCATCCCGGCTCGCACGCCGCGGGAGCTCCTGCAACCGCTGATCGGGTTTGACGAGATGCGCGTCAAGATATCCGAGGACCTGGGAGATTCGGGGCAGCCCGGAGTGAGGTACATCCTGCGCTGGGAGGCGCTGCCTGCGCACCACGACCGCCCCCGGGAACCACCCCTCCCACCGGCTAGCACCCTGGAATTGGTGAAGCTGGAGAGGTCCTAGTTTCCGATGGAAGGTTCTGCCTGGGCAGAGACCCTACTGAGGGTCGGCGTCGAGCGCATACTTCTGGATCTTGCGCTGCAGGGAATAGCGGCTGATGCCCAGGAGCTCGGCAGCAGGCGACTTCATGCCGTTGGAGGCACGTAGGGCGCGCCGGATCGTGCGCATTTCAACCTCGGCCACGGCGCTGACCAGGTGGGGTACCTCACCACCCGCCAAGGCTTCCTCCCCACCTTGCTGAACAGCGGGTGAGAGATCCTCCAGTTGCACCTCGTCGCGCACGAGAACCACGAGACGTCGCATCTCATTCTCCAGCTCACGCACGTTACCCGGCCACGGATGATTGACGATGCACGCAAGGGCCTCGCTGCCCAGGGTGGGCGCGGCCCGGCCCGCCTCCCGAGCGGCCCGCGCAAGCAGATGCTCAGCCAGCAGGGGCACGTCACCACCCCGCTTTCGCAGCGGCGGAAGATCGACGGTCAGGACGGCAATGCGATAGAAGAGGTCCTTGCGGAAGGTGCCCTGAGAGACCATGTCCTTCAGGTCCCGGTTGGAGGCCGCCAAGATGCGAACATCAACCGTCACGCTGCGTGTCGACCCGAGCACACGGAACTCCCCATCCTGCAGCACGCGCAGCAGCTTCTTTTGCAGGTCCGGGCTCATGTCCCCGATCTCGTCCAGGAACAGAGTGCCCCCGTTGGCCTGCTCGAGGATTCCGCGCTTGGACTGGAATGCGCCCGTGAAGGCCCCTCGCGCGTGGCCGAAGAGCTCGGACTCCAGGAGGGTGTCCGGCAAGGCGGCGCAGTTCTCGGTGACGAAGGCCTTTTTCCGCCGCGGTCCGTTGTGGTGGATGGCGTGGGCAATGAGCTCCTTGCCCGTTCCGCTCTCGCCTTGAATCAGCACCGGTAGGTGCGATTCCACGATGCGATCCACCTGCTTGAAGACCGCTGCCATGGCATCAGAGGCCCCCACGATGCTCTTGTAGTCGTAACGGCCCCGGGCACGCCCCAGCTCCGCACGCACCACAGCAAGCTCTCCCTCGCGGTCGCGCACCTTGCGGCCCAGCTGCTCGTTCAGCCCCTCGATCTGTTGGCGGGAGAGATCCAGGTGGTGATTGCGACTGCGCAGTGTCTCGAGTAGGCGCGCATTGCGAATGGCGATCGAGGCCTGGGCGGCCAGCATCTCCAAGAGGTCCAGGTCCTCCTGGTCGAAGGCCCCGGACTGCAGTCGGTTATCCACGTACAGGATGCCCTCTACCTCTTCGCCTTCGGTGCCGTCGGTCAGGATCGGCAAACAGACAACCGAGCGCAGGCGCAGGTTCTCGACGCTGGCCATGTCCGCGAACCGTTCGTCATCCGAGGCATCCACGCTGAGAACGGGCTTGCCTTCACGCACGACGCGATCGGCGATACCCATCGAGAGGCGTGTGCGTGGAACGGCTACATTGGTGTGATCAAAACTGCGTGCCACACTGACACTCATATTGCGCGCGGCATCGGGGGCGCCGGCTCCCTCAGCTCCGTCCTCGCGCAAGAGAATGAAACCCCGCTCACCGCCGACCAGAGACACAGCTGAGTCCACGATCAAGGCCAATAGGGGTTGCAGCTCCGTGCGTGCCGCCAGCTCTCGGGTAATGCGCGCGAAGACTCGCAGATTCTCGCGCTCCCGATGGGCCTCGCCCGTAAGCGTGCGCATGCCTACCTCTTCTTCGGTCTCCGACTGCTCCCAACCCGGTACGTCGTCGCCGAGAACGATCCGCACCCCGAGCCCCAGACTGACCTCGTCGCCTGCACGCAACATGCACCGGTCCACGGACTCCCCGTTGACCTCGATCCCGTTCGCGCTTCCCAGGTCCAGGATCCAAGGGGCGCCTCCTTGGCTCTCGATACGCGCGTGGTGACGCGAGACACGGGTGCTGACCAACCGCACGGCATTGTCATTGGCCCGGCCGATGGAGATCACGGCCAGATCCAGGTCCAGGTCTGTCTGGACACCATCATCGAATACGGTCATTTTCATGGGCAGGGTGGAGCCGGCTTGGAGAGCGACCCCAGGGGGGGTGTGCGATCCTGCACACCCAGGTTGAGAATAGCCCATCATGGGTGTCTAGTAACCGCACAGTGTGTGATGGGTGGCCATGCGCTTGACCCTAAATGGTGTATTTACATAGAGTTACGTCGATGAATACTGCGACCAAAGGCCAAGAACCGGATTCGGCACCCTGGTACACGGACGGCCTGCGATTCGGCTGCACGGCCAGTGGCCGCTGCTGCAGCAATCACGGAGAACACGCCTATGTGTACCTGATGGAAGCCGAGGTCCGGGCTCTGGCCGAAGCCCTGGGTATGGACGAGGGTGAGTTTCGCAGGACTCACACCCGCGAAGAGGAGGGCTGGACCCTCCTGGAGCCCCAGGGCACCCACTGCGTGTTCCTCGGTGAGACCGGTCAGTGCGGGGTCTATGAAGCCCGGCCCATCCAGTGCCGAACGTGGCCGTTTTGGCGCGAAAACCTGACGAGCCCGGAGGCCTTCGAGGCGTTGGTCGGGAGCATCTGTGCGGGGGCGGGCTGTGGCCGGCTCTACAGCGCGGAGCAGGTGCTACACATCGCCGACAGCACCGAGGCCTGGTACGAAGGAGAATTGGACGAGTTCCCGGCCTCAGCGCAGGTGGGAACGGC
>PBIX01000030.1 GCA_002720975.1 Planctomycetota bacterium
CTACTACTACTACTACTACTACTACTACTACTACTACTACCTTTACAGTGGTTGTAGTTTCGACCTCTTTGTCGACACGGTGTTATACGCAACATAAAAGCTTGGGCCAGAATAGAAAACATCTGGAGCCCCTTCAAGACTTTCTATCCCTCATTCCCGGACGCTCACGGATTCACTAGAAATAGTACCCATAGGAGGCCAAATCCCAAGGCTCCCCCTTCGCACGACGGCTCCGCCGTGGGGCGACCTCACTCCTCTATTTCATAGTAAAATTCACACGAACGCTCGCTTGTGTGTTACAAATTCGGAATACAGAAAATCCAGCGAATCTGTTCACAGAAAACGTGCCTCCGTGCTGTACGGTCCCGGGACAAGAGGGGACAGAAAATGGCAACATCAGAACATGTTGCGTTGATCAAGCATATATTTGAATTCACCCCTAAATGCCTGTGCACCTCGGGATTCTATATAACGCAAAATGTTTGCCCCTCGAATCTGGCTCGGCGGCGACCCCGCTGCATGGCCAGTTATTCGTGAAATTGCGTCCGCAAAATCGTGTAAACGTCACACTGTTAAACACGAAAAACATGCTCCAAAGTCACTGTCGTTCCTCCCGGGAATCGACGAGTGGCGCACACGCTTAGCGTCTCAGAAACGATCTTTTGACGAAAAAGCCGTTCATCAAAAACGAGGCTAGCGTCTCAAAATCCGGAACCTGCCCTTGTCGCAGCTTTTCCTGAACCCAAAGGGTGGCCGCCACGAGGCCGGGTTTGGGTTCACATTTCGATGTTACACCGGAACTTCCCAGAACTCAAGTCGACCAAGCTCCCTGTCTTCTTCTTCCGACAGGTCAGCCCAGCTCGGGCGACTTCTTGAGTTCTCTTCATCTCGTGGCAGAGCGGGCGAGCCCTTACGCTCCCGTCCCTCCGCGCCACGGATGGCTTTTCTGGCCGGCAGAGCGGTCGAGCCCTTGCGCTCCCGTCCCTCCGCGCCGGCCGTCTTCCCTTCTTTGAGGCTTTGTACCGGGCGACCTCTTGCCTGCATTTCTTTTCTGCAGTTTGTGACCTCGACCCTCTTGACGGTCCTTCCTATCGAGCGGTCGCAGCATCTTCGTCCGCGGTTTTCGCTGGGAATCGCCTTGAAATGCACTGTTCTGGCGAATCGCACCACCGTTCTTCTTTGCTTGTGGTCTTCTTTTCCTTCTCTTGTCCACTCCATCAAGCTTACTGCGGACTTCAGCAAGTTCAGCTCTGGCGCACTCTCGGCACGGCCTCCCGTCCTTTCCGCACCGATTGTTTCCAAGTGCTTTTCCAGCAAGTCTCCTGACACATGCTTGGTCAGCACGTCTGAGGGGTTCTTCTCCCCCAGAACCTTCTTGTATGCCAGCCTCTTGCTGATGCGAGTTTCCTGTACCCACAGTCCTTGTGTCCGAAGGTGTCGGACTTTGCCTATGCCGGCTCTTTGTGTAATGCCCAATGCAGCGCTTGAGTCGGTGTACACTTCACCGTCCAGCTCCTCTCCTAGGTCCCTCAGGAGAGCTCTCATTCCCAACGCTTCGGCCGACGCTGCCACCAGAGCGTATAGCTCTGCTTCGGCGCTGGACAGCGCGACAACCCTCTGTTGTCGGCTGTACGTCTTGATGACGTGCTTTCCTATCATCAAGATTCCTCCGCTCGTGCTGCGGGCTGTCTTGCTGCAACCAGCCCAGTCTGAGTCGGAGTACGCCGTCACCGTTTGCTGCTTTCCCTGCCAGTCGAACTTGATGATCATCCTTGGATGCTTTAGCAAGTATCTTCCGATCTTTGTTAGCATCGCCCAGTGGGATGACCTTGGAGCACTCATGCTCCTCGCAGCTTCTTTTACTGCGTACTGGATGTCTACCCTATCTGGAGATAGGTAGTTCAGTCGCGCGGCGATGGCCCTGTACTTCGTGGCCTCGCCTCCGTCCAGTTCCTTGTCTTCGCTTAGCCTCTCGTCTTCGTCTGTCATCTCCAGGATAGGACCATCCTCGACTGGCGTCTCCGCACTCAGCACGGTTCTGGCATTCCTTTGGCCTTGCCAGTTCAGCCTCTGCTTCCTGCTCTTGGGCTCCTCGTGGCTCACCACTTCGTCCTCGTACAGCACCTGTATCTCCTCACAGTGCTCTGTCTTGCTCTCAGCGTCTGCTCTCTTTCTTTGACCTTTGGCTCCTGGCACCGGGCTCGGCTTTGCATTGGCGAGTCCGAGATCCTTTATCACCAACTCTGCGTGGCGCGGATCGGCTTCCATTTCCACACCGGTCGTGGTTCTCCTCACAATCTTGTTCAGTATTCTGACCTCATGCACGCAGTCTTCTTCGTCTCCGAGCATTTCGATCTTCAACTTGTACTTGTTTTGCAAGGTTTGCTTGGTCTCTTCCAAGCTGCTTCTAGTGCCCACTGCGACAAAGTCGTCACCGTGCACCATTATCACCACGCCCGTGTTCGGGTGACGGAACAGGCAGCTACTTGCTTGCCCTTGCAGGTATCCGTCTTCCTTCAGAGTGGCGGTGTATTCTGTTGACCAGTTCAATGCGGCATCTCTTGTTCCGTACATCGACATGATCAGTTTGCCACACTTGCCTTCATCGCCGTCCTGTGCGTCTTCCTGCGGCAGTCGCACGTACACTGGACGGACCGCCTTGGCGTAGAAATACGCCCTTGACACATCTGCGTACATCAGCCGCATGTGTCGTCCTGATGCTAGTTTGCTGAGCATCAACCTCATACATTCTCCTGGCGGTGTGGCTGCATACAGATCTGGTCTTATGTCCGTCTTGAACTCTTTCGCGACCAGTCTGCTTCTGTAATTCGGTCTTGTCGCATCACCTTTGTTGATGTCGATCCATCTTACTGCAATTGGCGCTCTTCCTGTTGCCCTCCAACATTCACTGAGCTCGACCTTCTCATACACTCCCATTTCCTTGAAGTATTTTATCTCTTCTTGTCTTGCCTTCGCAACTTTCATTGGTTCCAACGGTGCTCCTGATTGGTCATCAAAGGCAACAGTGCCATCATTGAGTCTCCATTGCCCTTCATTCTCGTGCAAATCTTCGCTTGGGTTTCCAGTGGCCACTTCACTGGGCACTACCGTCATCATTTCCTCGAGACTCATGGCTGGTATCGCCAACATGCCCAACGAGTAGAGCTTCTTCTGTGTTGCTATTCCTTCGCACACAGCCTTGCAGAACTCGCGAGGATAAACTTGGCATTTCTTCGCGCGACCGTTGGTGAGGTCCGCGTGTCGATGCCTTTCCGTCTTTTTCTCCATGTCTTTGTTCGTGCATTGTCGGCTGACT
The DNA here is from genome assembly GCA_002720975.1 of Planctomycetota bacterium. Lineage (GTDB taxonomy): Bacteria > Planctomycetota > UBA1135 > UBA1135. The sequence continues at coordinate 3,317 of PBIX01000030.1, forward strand.
CTCTTTATTATTTCCGGGGCATTGCTCATTATTCTTGTTCTTTTCTCTGCCAATGCCTCCCCCTCGTCGTCGATCGTCTTTAGCCCGTAGGCGCACATGTCGCATGTGGTGATTTCAACTCCTTCCATTGCTGCCAATCTTATCATTTCAGGCATATTCCACGACGATGCACTGTTGGGGTGTTCGTGCATGAAGAATCTTCCTTCCTTCACTTGCATCTTGTATACTTCCTCGCAGAACTTGATGTGTTGCTTTGCCTCTTCAAGCTTCCTTTCGAACTTCGCTTTGTCGCGTCTGTTCTTGCTCAAGTTCTGCAGCGAGGTGAACATGGTGCATGGGGGGGACCCAATCACCACGAAAGGCTTTGTGTCTTTCACCAACTTTCTCACTCGCGTCCTTACCTCGGGCTTCGACAGATCCCATGGTTTGTTGGTCGTGGGGTCTGTCCTGGTGAGGTCTAGGCTCCATCCCGGCACCAGTTTCATGCCGTCGTATTCTCGAATTGCTGCTTCTTGTGCAATTCTTGGTTGCGAGAACAGTTCAGAGACGTCTGCCCCTTTCCTCTCGAACATCTTGATCGCGCCCTTCATCGTCAGCTCGATCCTGAGGTCGTCTGGGAACCTTAAGCGCCGGTTGAGGACAGTGTCGTTCGTTTCGTCGACGATGCAGTCGTCGACGACTTTGCCTGTTGTTAGGCTCCTCACGACCCTCCGGTGGACTTCGCTTAACGGGGGACCTCCCCTCGTCGTCGTGATCAATTTTGTCATCTTTGGAAATGTTCTTGCAAACACTCCCGATCCTATGTCTTGCCACTGCATGTCTCCCGCGGCAAAGTCTCCTGACGTGTCGATGGGCCCTGGATGTTCTCCAATGGCCCCGACGCTTTCGTCCACCTTTTCGTTTGTCGAGTCCGACATCTCCGCCTCATCATTTTCTACTGCTATTTTGTCGTCATCGCTGCCTTTACTTTTGGGCGTCATCGGCATCTCTTTGCCGTGTGGCCCAAACTCGCTCTCGTCATCTTCAGATTCTTCATTTTCTGTTGCTCTTTTGCTCCCCCTCGGAGACATGGCTGTGAACTCTTTTCCTTCCTTTTTGCGTCGTTTCTTTGCCTTGTGATCCGTTCTCGATTCTTCTATGCCTTTGTGCAGCTCTCTTTGATTCTGTTCATCTACAGATTTTGCTCTCTGGCTTTCTGTTTGTCCGGATCCCGAGGCTCCGCCGCTTGTTGTGGACTTCGCTTCGTGGGGTTCCTGTTCCATGTCATCGTCTTTTTCATTCGTCTTTGCCTTCTTTCTTTTATTTTCGCTTTCTGCTTCGTTTCCTTCTGCCATTATGTCTTCTCCAATTCTTACGATTGCTTTCGTCATTCGGTCTTTAGCTGCTTCAATTCTTTTCTTCCCTTGATCCGTGTTGCTGAGGAGCTCCTCGAATCTTGTTCTGCATTCTTCACTGTGCTTGGCTCGGTATCGTCCTCCTCTGATGACTGCTCTACACCCCGGGCATCCTGGGGTGGCCCCGTGCTCTTCGATGTCTTGTTTGTAGATGTATGCTACTCTCACCTCTGATTCTGCTTCCATCATTGGCTTGAATCGTATCTTTTCGACATTCGGGTCTTCATATTTCTTCGCAAATGCGATAATTCTTCTTTCTTTTGTGCCTGGGATCGGCTCTTCCGGTGATCCCTTCATTTCCTTCACCAATTTCGCTGACCATCTTTTGTCTGACGTCCTTCGCATTATCGTGCTCACCTTGAAGACTCCGTTCTTGGTTGCCACGAGATGCTCTCCGGACCTTATTACGAATCCAACCCAAATTCCTTGTTCCCATCGATCTTCGAAGCTTCCTGGATTTTGTCCCGTCTTCGGGATCTTGAATAGCACTGTTTCTCCAAACGGCACCATTTTCGCGGTTCCGCGTCTCCCCTTCATCATTTGAAATGCTGTTCGTCCGTTCTCTCTTATTCGGCACTTCGTGATCACCAGTCCTGCATGTCTTACCATCCACGGGACTATGGGGTCCGTGAGATGAATCTTTTCTCCAATGTTGGTCTCAAGCGCCGATCTCATCGTGCGTATCAGGCCTTTCACGTCTTGGATTCCCCGCTCGACGCGTCCATTGGAATTGCTGTCTCCCACTCTTGATTGTTCCATTGCCGTCCCATGTCCTGTCCTCAGCTTCACAACTGCCCTTTGCAGGTCCGTGATGCTGTTTTCTTGATCTGTCTTCAGGATTACTCTTTCCTCCGCCAGTCCAATGGTTTCGATGTCATCAACAATCTGTTCTGCCACCCAATCTTCTGATGCACCTTTGCTTCCCACCGCGTACGCCCATAAACTTCTGCAGAGCGTTTCAACCATGACCAGTACGGTCAACGTGTACCTGGCGACCTCCCCGTCGTCCTCCTTCTTGTCTTCTGTCAGGAAGCAGTAGTCCATCGAAACCCTTGGTATGGAGGAATGTGCCTCCTCGACCGCCACAGACCTGTGGGGGTCGTCCTTGGCCTGTCCGCGGACGCAGGGGTCGCACCAGTTCCTGTACGGGTAGTGTGTCAACTCGTGGTCTTCAACTTCTTGTCTCGTCGGCTTGTAAGGCGTCCTTGCTGCCTTCACTTCTCTAGCTCCTGAGCACGGACTGCACCTGAACTCTTCTGTGTTCCCGTCCTGTTGCTCTTCCTTGCCGTCTTCGCCGATCTGTTCTCCGTTGATCTCCACGTCCTTCTCACTACCATCTGCGTCACTTGCGTTCAGGCCCTCCTCATTATTTGTTTGGGGTCTTACAGGATCGCAGGAGTTGCTGGCTATCCTTGCCGATGAAAACTTGTTTCATCGGCTTCCACCATGGCGTCCAGAATCCATACGTTCTTATCCCTCCTGAATCGCGACACCCTTCCGGAGGGTTTGTGTACCATGTAGCTCGTGTCTCGACCGTTTTCGTCTTGATCGAACACGACTCGATATTTCCGGTCTACTAGGTACGCCACNGACCCCAGTGCTTTATTGACCTCCGCGATTTGAAAGGTCATACTTTCCTCATTGCCTTCGGAGGTTTGAAACCCGAACTCATACTCTCCTTCGTTCGGGATGCGACCGTTGTTCGCTGCCACGTAGTGCGCTCCACGTATGGATCCTTTTGAAGGCCTTATCTTTGCCTTGTTTCGCACCATACGCCGTGGCATAACATTGTTTGCAGCTCCGGAATCCACCGTGATTCCTCTTTTGAGCTTCATCGTCTTCTTCCTTGCTTGGCTCGGGCCCATTTTCTTCGTCCTCTTTTCTTCTCCATCCACCTCCATGTCCTCTGGGAGCGCGTTGATCTCTGCGTCGGTCTTTCTGCTCTTCGGGTTCCCCACGTTCTTCATCCATTCAACGCAATTCGTCGCGATCACGTAGATGATGTAGGCGATGCAGAGGAAGTACTGCAATTTCGCCTTGTCCGTGAAGGTGTCGATGACCTGCTCAGCGTTCGAGGTTTCGCTGGGCAGCTCATCAGCGGGGACTCCCATGNCCCCCCGCATCCCATCACCTCTGAACGCGGCTTTGTAGCACTCCCAATCGCGATCTTCCNCGCGCTGCTGCCGCGCCTTCTCCGATTCGCTCAACTCAGCCTTTCCTTCATTCTTCATCTCCTCCTCGTCGCTCGTCACTTCGATGATGTTGTCGACCTCGTAGATGCTGCTGTTGGCCTCGTTCTCGTCGTCACCGGTCTCGTCTTCGGTCTCTCTGTCGAACACTGGACTTAAGCTCGACGGGGTCCACATCACGTCCTTCTGGATGTGCGGCAATGTCAGGTCAGTCTGCACCTCCACGTTCTCCTTGTTCGGCTTCTCCTCGACGTTCTCGCTCAGCTCTTCCTTCTCATTCAGGACTTCGATGAGATTCTTCTTGGCACTCTGGTTCCTGTTGCGCCTGCTCCACTCATGAACTTTCACGGTGCTCGTCACAATTCCAGGTGGTGCTCGAAGTTCTGCTGATGCCGACGTCGCTGATGCCGTTGCCGCCGTTGTTGTTGCGATCATCTCGCGCAGCTCGCGTTGCTCTCTCTTGATCTGCTCAGACAGCGACTCTTTGGATGCCGTGCTCGTTGGAGTGGCAATACTGCCCATTGCGCTTGGTGATTCGACGTTCGACGTCTTCACGGGCGGCGTGTCCAGCACCTGCTTGGCCATCGCGGGGATCAATGGCAGCTTCATGCCCGTCTTCGCCAGTGATGTCATTCTTTCCCACTCCTCGTCGTCGTCCTCATCATCGTCGTCATCATCATCATTTTCTTCAAGCGGAGTGCATTCTTCGCACAGCATTCCAACGTATTCCTCGTCGGTTATGCTGTGTTGGTACTCCTCGTCCTCCTCCTCCCATTCTTCTTCCATGCTGCCTGCGGGCCTTCCTTGCGGTGCAACTTTGGGATGTCCTTGGAGGAATCGTCGACATTTCGCCTTCAGGTGCCCAGGCTTGCCACACCAGTAACACGTCCTCGTTTCCGTGCCGCCAGNGCCCTTGCCCTTGGAGTCTCCTTTGGACGTTCCTTTGCCTGCACCTGTGTCGCCGTTCTGTGCTTGCCACTGCTTCGGCCATTGCTGGTTCTTGCCCTGCCAGTATTCGCCGTTACCACCTTTTCCTTTTCCTTTCTTTCCGCCTTTGCCGTACGCGCCCTTCTTGCCCATGTAGTCGATGTACTCATTGTTCTCGGCGTTGTATGTCTGGAAGTTCCCCCACTCCTCCTCGGTGTAGCGCGGCACGTTGTTGTGCTCGTTGCAGGTCTTGGCCAAATTGTCCACGTCCATGTCGCAGGAGTTCCGGCTTCTTTGCGCGCTCACTCTTTGGTCGTTGCTGTAGCCGACGATACTGCGCAGCATCTTCTGGTAGTTACGCTCGCCCAGGGAGAACTTCAGCTCGATGTCTTCCTTGTACTTCTCCGGGAGCATCTTGAGCAGCAGCACGACCTTCATCTCGTCGGGCATCGGGTTCCTGTTGGTCTCGTCGTAGTGGCGGATGTCCTTCTCCAACTTGTCCGCGGCCGCCGGGACCTCTTCGACTCGGCTGCACGGCTTCCTGCTGAACATCATGGTGAGGCGGTCGAGCTCGAATTTTCCTCCCGTCGGGTTGTACCGCTGCTTCAGGGCACGCCATGCCTCGAAGCCTTGGTCGGGGGACTTCTCGACGATCGTCAGGGCCTCCTCAGTGGTCACCAAGATGAGCAGGTTGTATATAGAGCTGGGCGTTCGCGACTGCCGTCTGCGTCCATTCCGAGAGGGCCAAGGAGTCGTTGCCGATCTTGTCGTGCTCGGCCTCGGCCCAGTCCAGTATCTTGCGGAATCCAGTTTCGCATGCCTCGCAGTAGCCCTTCAGCCTCCTCGCCCATCGTTTGTACCTCACGTGGATGGTCTTGTCGTCGTTCCCCACGAGGATGTCGGGCTCGAGGTTCTTGACCTTGCAGAGGTTCATGCCTTTCTCCCGCTTCTCCATCAGCATCTTGATCTGCGCCTTGAGCTCCATGACCGCGCTCGCCGACTGAGTGCGGAGTGAGTTGTGCTCGTTCGCGGCCTTCTCCAGTTCCTGCGACAAGAGCAGCGTCTGGTTCTCCAACTGCGTGATCTGCAGATTCTGCGTGCCAAGTTGTGCAGTCATCTCTTCCGATGTCATGGTCATGGTTAGAAAGAGATACTAGCCAGCGGATTGGTTCTGGGTAACCTCGCTCCGCTACCACTTTACAGTGGTTGTAGTTTCGACCTCTTTGTCGACACGGTGTTATACGCAACATAAAAGCTTGGGCCAGAATAGAAAACATCTGGAGCCCCTTCAAGACTTTCTATCCCTCATTCCCGGACGCTCACGGATTCACTAGAAATAGTACCCATAGGAGGCCAAATCCCAAGGCTCCCCCTTCGCACGACGGCTCCGCCGTGGGGCGACCTCACTCCTCTATTTCATAGTAAAATTCACACGAACGCTCGCTTGTGTGTTACAAATTCGGAATACAGAAAATCCAGCGAATCTGTTCACAGAAAACGTGCCTCCGTGCTGTACGGTCCCGGGACAAGAGGGGACAGAAAATGGCAACATCAGAACATGTTGCGTTGATCAAGCATATATTTGAATTCACCCCTAAATGCCTGTGCACCTCGGGATTCTATATAACGCAAAATGTTTGCCCCTCGAATCTGGCTCGGCGGCGACCCCGCTGCATGGCCAGTTATTCGTGAAATTGCGTCCGCAAAATCGTGTAAACGTCACACTGTTAAACACGAAAAACATGCTCCAAAGTCACTGTCGTTCCTCCCGGGAATCGACGAGTGGCGCACACGCTTAGCGTCTCAGAAACGATCTTTTGACGAAAAAGCCGTTCATCAAAAACGAGGCTAGCGTCTCAAAATCCGGAACCTGCCCTTGTCGCAGCTTTTCCTGAACCCAAAGGGTGGCCGCCACGAGGCCGGGTTTGGGTTCACATTTCGATGTTACACCGGAACTTCCCAGAACTCAAGTCGACCAAGCTCCCTGTCTTCTTCTTCCGACAGGTCAGCCCAGCTCGGGCGACTTCTTGAGTTCTCTTCATCTCGTGGCAGAGCGGGCGAGCCCTTACGCTCCCGTCCCTCCGCGCCACGGATGGCTTTTCTGGCCGGCAGAGCGGTCGAGCCCTTGCGCTCCCGTCCCTCCGCGCCGGCCGTCTTCCCTTCTTTGAGGCTTTGTACCGGGCGACCTCTTGCCTGCATTTCTTTTCTGCAGTTTGTGACCTCGACCCTCTTGACGGTCCTTCCTATCGAGCGGTCGCAGCATCTTCGTCCGCGGTTTTCGCTGGGAATCGCCTTGAAATGCACTGTTCTGGCGAATCGCACCACCGTTCTTCTTTGCTTGTGGTCTTCTTTTCCTTCTCTTGTCCACTCCATCAAGCTTACTGCGGACTTCAGCAAGTTCAGCTCTGGCGCACTCTCGGCACGGCCTCCCGTCCTTTCCGCACCGATTGTTTCCAAGTGCTTTTCCAGCAAGTCTCCTGACACATGCTTGGTCAGCACGTCTGAGGGGTTCTTCTCCCCCAGAACCTTCTTGTATGCCAGCCTCTTGCTGATGCGAGTTTCCTGTACCCACAGTCCTTGTGTCCGAAGGTGTCGGACTTTGCCTATGCCGGCTCTTTGTGTAATGCCCAATGCAGCGCTTGAGTCGGTGTACACTTCACCGTCCAGCTCCTCTCCTAGGTCCCTCAGGAGAGCTCTCATTCCCAACGCTTCGGCCGACGCTGCCACCAGAGCGTATAGCTCTGCTTCGGCGCTGGACAGCGCGACAACCCTCTGTTGTCGGCTGTACGTCTTGATGACGTGCTTTCCTATCATCAAGATTCCTCCGCTCGTGCTGCGGGCTGTCTTGCTGCAACCAGCCCAGTCTGAGTCGGAGTACGCCGTCACCGTTTGCTGCTTTCCCTGCCAGTCGAACTTGATGATCATCCTTGGATGCTTTAGCAAGTATCTTCCGATCTTTGTTAGCATCGCCCAGTGGGATGACCTTGGAGCACTCATGCTCCTCGCAGCTTCTTTTACTGCGTACTGGATGTCTACCCTATCTGGAGATAGGTAGTTCAGTCGCGCGGCGATGGCCCTGTACTTCGTGGCCTCGCCTCCGTCCAGTTCCTTGTCTTCGCTTAGCCTCTCGTCTTCGTCTGTCATCTCCAGGATAGGACCATCCTCGACTGGCGTCTCCGCACTCAGCACGGTTCTGGCATTCCTTTGGCCTTGCCAGTTCAGCCTCTGCTTCCTGCTCTTGGGCTCCTCGTGGCTCACCACTTCGTCCTCGTACAGCACCTGTATCTCCTCACAGTGCTCTGTCTTGCTCTCAGCGTCTGCTCTCTTTCTTTGACCTTTGGCTCCTGGCACCGGGCTCGGCTTTGCATTGGCGAGTCCGAGATCCTTTATCACCAACTCTGCGTGGCGCGGATCGGCTTCCATTTCCACACCGGTCGTGGTTCTCCTCACAATCTTGTTCAGTATTCTGACCTCATGCACGCAGTCTTCTTCGTCTCCGAGCATTTCGATCTTCAACTTGTACTTGTTTTGCAAGGTTTGCTTGGTCTCTTCCAAGCTGCTTCTAGTGCCCACTGCGACAAAGTCGTCACCGTGCACCATTATCACCACGCCCGTGTTCGGGTGACGGAACAGGCAGCTACTTGCTTGCCCTTGCAGGTATCCGTCTTCCTTCAGAGTGGCGGTGTATTCTGTTGACCAGTTCAATGCGGCATCTCTTGTTCCGTACATCGACATGATCAGTTTGCCACACTTGCCTTCATCGCCGTCCTGTGCGTCTTCCTGCGGCAGTCGCACGTACACTGGACGGACCGCCTTGGCGTAGAAATACGCCCTTGACACATCTGCGTACATCAGCCGCATGTGTCGTCCTGATGCCAGTTTGCTGAGCATCAACCTCATACATTCTCCTGGCGGTGTGGCTGCATACAGATCTGGTCTTATGTCCGTCTTGAACTCTTTCGCGACCAGTCTGCTTCTGTAATTCGGTCTTGTCGCATCACCTTTGTTGATGTCGATCCATCTTACTGCAATTGGCGCTCTTCCTGTTGCCCTCCAACATTCACTGAGCTCGACCTTCTCATACACTCCCATTTCCTTGAAGTATTTTATCTCTTCTTGTCTTGCCTTCGCAACTTTCATTGGTTCCAACGGTGCTCCTGATTGGTCATCAAAGGCAACAGTGCCATCATTGAGTCTCCATTGCCCTTCATTCTCGTGCAAATCTTCGCTTGGGTTTCCAGTGGCCACTTCACTGGGCACTACCGTCATCATTTCCTCGAGACTCATGGCTGGTATCGCCAACATGCCCAACGAGTAGAGCTTCTTCTGTGTCGCTATTCCTTCGCACACAGCCTTGCAGAACTCGCGAGGATAAACTTGGCATTTCTTCGCGCGACCGTTGGTGAGGTCCGCGTGTCGATGCCTTTCCGTCTTTTTCTCCATGTCTTTGTTCGTGCATTGTCGGCTGACTCTCTTTATTATTTCCGGGGCATTGCTCATTATTCTTGTTCTTTTCTCTGCCAATGCCTCCCCCTCGTCGTCGATCGTCTTTAGCCCGTAGGCGCACATGTCGCATGTGGTGATTTCAACTCCTTCCATTGCTGCCAATCTTATCATTTCAGGCATATTCCACGACGATGCACTGTTGGGGTGTTCGTGCATGAAGAATCTTCCTTCCTTCACTTGCATCTTGTATACTTCCTCGCAGAACTTGATGTGTTGCTTTGCCTCTTCAAGCTTCCTTTCGAACTTCGCTTTGTCGCGTCTGTTCTTGCTCAAGTTCTGCAGCGAGGTGAACATGGTGCATGGGGGGGACCCAATCACCACGAAAGGCTTTGTGTCTTTCACCAACTTTCTCACTCGCGTCCTTACCTCGGGCTTCGACAGATCCCATGGTTTGTTGGTCGTGGGGTCTGTCCTGGTGAGGTCTAGGCTCCATCCCGGCACCAGTTTCATGCCGTCGTATTCTCGAATTGCTGCTTCTTGTGCAATTCTTGGTTGCGAGAACAGTTCAGAGACGTCTGCCCCTTTCCTCTCGAACATCTTGATCGCGCCCTTCATCGTCAGCTCGATCCTGAGGTCGTCTGGGAACCTTAAGCGCCGGTTGAGGACAGTGTCGTTCGTTTCGTCGACGATGCAGTCGTCGACGACTTTGCCTGTTGTTAGGCTCCTCACGACCCTCCGGTGGACTTCGCTTAACGGGGGACCTCCCCTCGTCGTCGTGATCAATTTTGTCATCTTTGGAAATGTTCTTGCAAACACTCCCGATCCTATGTCTTGCCACTGCATGTCTCCCGCGGCAAAGTCTCCTGACGTGTCGATGGGCCCTGGATGTTCTCCAATGGCCCCGACGCTTTCGTCCACCTTTTCGTTTGTCGAGTCCGACATCTCCGCCTCATCATTTTCTACTGCTATTTTGTCGTCATCGCTGCCTTTACTTTTGGGCGTCATCGGCATCTCTTTGCCGTGTGGCCCAAACTCGCTCTCGTCATCTTCAGATTCTTCATTTTCTGTTGCTCTTTTGCTCCCCCTCGGAGACATGGCTGTGAACTCTTTTCCTTCCTTTTTGCGTCGTTTCTTTGCCTTGTGATCCGTTCTCGATTCTTCTATGCCTTTGTGCAGCTCTCTTTGATTCTGTTCATCTACAGATTTTGCTCTCTGGCTTTCTGTTTGTCCGGATCCCGAGGCTCCGCCGCTTGTTGTGGACTTCGCTTCGTGGGGTTCCTGTTCCATGTCATCGTCTTTTTCATTCGTCTTTGCCTTCTTTCTTTTATTTTCGCTTTCTGCTTCGTTTCCTTCTGCCATTATGTCTTCTCCAATTCTTACGATTGCTTTCGTCATTCGGTCTTTAGCTGCTTCAATTATTTTCTTCCCTTGATCCGTGTTGCTGAGGAGCTCCTCGAATCTTGTTCTGCATTCTTCACTGTGCTTGGCTCGGTATCGTCCTCCTCTGATGACTGCTCTACACCCCGGGCATCCTGGGGTGGCCCCGTGCTCTTCGATGTCTTGTTTGTAGATGTATGCTACTCTCACCTCTGATTCTGCTTCCATCATTGGCTTGAATCGTATCTTTTCGACATTCGGGTCTTCATATTTCTTCGCAAATGCGATAATTCTTCTTTCTTTTGTGCCTGGGATCGGCTCTTCCGGTGATCCCTTCATTTCCTTCACCAATTTCGCTGACCATCTTTTGTCTGACGTCCTTCGCATTATCGTGCTCACCTTGAAGACTCCGTTCTTGGTTGCCACGAGATGCTCTCCGGACCTTATTACGAATCCAACCCAAATTCCTTGTTCCCATCGATCTTCGAAGCTTCCTGGATTTTGTCCCGTCTTCGGGATCTTGAATAGCACTGTTTCTCCAAACGGCACCATTTTCGCGGTTCCGCGTCTCCCCTTCATCATTTGAAATGCTGTTCGTCCGTTCTCTCTTATTCGGCACTTCGTGATCACCAGTCCTGCATGTCTTACCATCCACGGGACTATGGGGTCCGTGAGATGAATCTTTTCTCCAATGTTGGTCTCAAGCGCCGATCTCATCGTGCGTATCAGGCCTTTCACGTCTTGGATTCCCCGCTCGACGCGTCCATTGGAATTGCTGTCTCCCACTCTTGATTGTTCCATTGCCGTCCCATGTCCTGTCCTCAGCTTCACAACTGCCCTTTGCAGGTCCGTGATGCTGTTTTCTTGATCTGTCTTCAGGATTACTCTTTCCTCCGCCAGTCCAATGGTTTCGATGTCATCAACAATCTGTTCTGCCACCCAATCTTCTGATGCACCTTTGCTTCCCACCGCGTACGCCCATAAACTTCTGCAGAGCGTTTCAACCATGACCAGTACGGTCAACGTGTACCTGGCGACCTCCCCGTCGTCCTCCTTCTTGTCTTCTGTCAGGAAGCAGTAGTCCATCGAAACCCTTGGTATGGAGGAATGTGCCTCCTCGACCGCCACAGACCTGTGGGGGTCGTCCTTGGCCTGTCCGCGGACGCAGGGGTCGCACCAGTTCCTGTACGGGTAGTGTGTCAACTCGTGGTCTTCAACTTCTTGTCTCGTCGGCTTGTAAGGCGTCCTTGCTGCCTTCACTTCTCTAGCTCCTGAGCACGGACTGCACCTGAACTCTTCTGTGTTCCCGTCCTGTTGCTCTTCCTTGCCGTCTTCGCCGATCTGTTCTCCGTTGATCTCCACGTCCTTCTCACTACCATCTGCGTCACTTGCGTTCAGGCCCTCCTCATTATTTGTTTGGGGTCTTACAGGATCGCAGGAGTTGCTGGCTATCCTTGCCGATGAAAACTTGTTTC
>PBIX01000031.1 GCA_002720975.1 Planctomycetota bacterium
CACGCAGGATCGCAATCTCCTTCCCACTGACCTTCAGATGGTGCTGGTGCTCCTGCCGGATTTCTTTCAGTTGGGCTTCTCTTTCGGCCAGTCGGTCGGGCAAGGGGGCGAGAGACGTCAACCGCTCGCTGAGTGTCGTAGATTCCTCGCGTGAGTGGGTCTGGAGATCTGCGAAGCGCTTCTCGATCACCCGCAGCTCACCCTCACGCTCGGCGAACTGCAATTGAATGGGCTCCAGTTCATTCACTCGAGTGCGTAGTTGGGCGATGGTCTTCTCGCTGTCCTCAAGCAAGCGTTCGTGGCGCTCATCAGAGGCTCGCAGTTCGGCCTCTGTGCGGGCCAATTGGGCCGAGAGAGGCTCCAGGACGCGATTTCGGTCTTTCAGGGCCTTGATCTCGTCCTTGGCTCGGGCGGAGTAGTTGCGGTAGCGCTCCTCCGTGACGAGCAGGGTCTCCTTGTGCTTACCCAACTCGGCTTCCACCGGGTCGAGCTCTGTAAGGCGTGCGCGCAGGGCGTTGATTTCCTGGCTGCTCGCTTCTTCGAAGTCCTCGCTGTTGGATACGGTTGTCTTCAGTTCTTCATCGCGCTCCGCGAGCAGCGCTGGATAGGGGGAGAGTTCATCCACCCGCGCTCGCAGGGTCTTCAGCTCTTCGTCAGTGGAGGTCGCAAGGTCTTCTAGCCGGGCTTGATTCACTCGCAGCTGTTCCTCGCGCACCTTGACAGTCTCGGGCAGGTCGGCGAGTTCTTCGAGTTGCCCGCGCTGATCTTCGATGAGCTCCTGGCTTGTGCGTTCAAGATCCACAAACTCCTCGCGCAACGTGCGCAGCTCTTCACCTCGTTCTGAATCCACCTGTGCGAGTTTGGATGCCGTCGTCTCTGACTCGCTGGCTCTCTCTCTTGTTTCTACGAGAAGGTCCCTGGCCACCTGCAGCTCATCCCGACATCCGGCGATCTCCTCAGGTAGAGGCTCAAGTACGACCAATTGTTGTCGTAACTCTTCGATCTCAAGGCCGGATTCTCCTTCAAGAACCTCAAACCTCTCACGCCACTGACGGGCCTCGCCCTCGCTCTTCTCGAGCTTGGCGGGCAGGGGTTTCAGGCTTTCAAGGCAACCCTCCAACTCGGCGATGGCGGTGGACTTGCTGGCCTCCATTGTTGCCAGCTCCCGCTTCGACTTGCTTAGGGAGGTGGCGTCACGGTCTTGCCTGGCCTCGTGGGCGCTGATGCTCTCTTGGGCTTCCTCCCACTGTTTCTCCAAGGCCTCGTGCTCCTGGGTCAGCTCCTTGTACACCTCGCTCCGGCGTTCAGACTTCGTGCGTACGTCCTGGCACTCGCCCTCCAACTCTTGGATGCGCTGGCTCTGGGACGTCACGGCCTCTTCCAATTGCACCGCATTTGCAATGCGCGAAGCGGAGCGCTGCAGGTCCCGTTCTGCGGAGGCTTGGGATTCCTGGGAGCTTGTCATTTCAGACTTTGCCCGGTTGAGCGCGACAACCGCAGCCTCGCGATCGCTCTCCGCGAGCTTGAACTTGCGGTCCATCAACTCCTGCTGAACGCGCCGCTGGCGATGGCCTTGGCTGCCTCTATAGGCCATTCCAATGACAAAGCCGACGAGAGAGCCGCCGGTCAAAACGAGAAGAGTCGTAACGGGTTCCATGAGTGCGCCAGGATCGGGAGATGCGGTGGTTTTGGATCGCGCGCGGCATGCCCAATGAAGGTCCGCACGTGGGTGTCAACCTGCCCCAGGTCGACGCGTTCGATCCTAGCGAAACCCGCACCCCGATTCCCTCTTTCAGTGCCCCTGAATCTGGTCGCTTCGGCCCACTCGGCTAGCCCTCGCAATCCAGCCCGGCAGGGGTCAGGATGCAGGCTGGGAGTGCCTTCACCCCCTCCCCCTCCCCGTGCGTTCCAAGCCGCTCCTCCTGGCCGTTCTGGCCCTGGTCGCGACAGCTGTCGTGGGCCTTTCCCTGGCCTCCCGTCGGCGACCCACTTCGGGTCTGGTCGACGGGCACCTGCGCCCTTGTCCCACAAGCCCAAACTGCGCCTCAAGTGTCTGTGTCGACGGAGCTCACGGGGCTGACCCGCTGCCGATCTACGGCGACCCCCAGAGCGAATTCGAACGGCTGGTCGGATTGACGCAGTCCCTACCGCGCACGGAGCTGCTTCAGCTGAAGGAGGACTATGCCCATTTCGAGGTGTGCACGCGCATACTGCGATTCCGGAGCGACCTGGAGTTACACCTGGACGCACCAGAGCACCTGATCCAACTGCGCTCGGCTTCCCGCGTGGGCCACTCGGATTTTGGTTCCAATCACGCCACCCTTGAACGCCTGCGCGCCCTCTTTCAGGGCCGCGAATAACTCCAAACCCCGGGGATCTTCAGCATGTTGTCTCTCACTCGACTCTCTGTGGCCCTTCTGGCCCTGGCTTCAACCCTGGCCGCCCAGGATTCGGTCCCGTCACGGACCTGGATCCGCTGCGGGAAGCTCTTGGCTGATCCGGGCAACGCCCCCCTGGAGCGCGTGACCTTGACCCTGCGGGGGGCGCAGGTGGCCGGCATCAAGGCTGGCTTTCCGGATCCGGAGGAGGCTGAGATCCGGGTCGTGGACCTCTCTGGGAGCTTCGTCCTTCCCGGCCTGATCGACTGTCATACCCACATCACTTTTCGACTCAGCAAGGACAGCAAACTTGAGGCCGTGGAGGACAGCGAGGCGGACGTGGCCATCCAGGCCACAATCTACGCCAAGGACACCCTGCAGTCGGGCGTAACGACGATTCGGAATCTGGGGTCGAGTGGCGATACCGTGTTTGCCCTGCGTGATGCGATTGCCTCAGGGAAGATCGCAGGGCCGCGCATTCTTGCCGCAGGGTGTGCGCTCTCACCATCTGGTGGTCATGGCGATGACACACATGGGTATCGCGAGGACCTGTTCGACCTTCCGGGTCCCGCACAGGGGATTGCAGATGGCCCTGACTCTTGTCGCAAGGCTGTCCGACTACAGGTCAAGCGCGGTGCGGACGTGATCAAGCTCACGGCCACCGGGGGAGTTCTGTCGAGGACCAATGCGGGGACCTCCCAGCAGTTCTTCGACGACGAGCTGGAGGCCATCGTTCAGACGGCCCATCGTCTCGGGCGCCGGGTGGCGGCCCATGCCCATGGTGCGGATGGGATCAAGGCGGCCCTTCGTGCTGGTGTCGACTCCATCGATCACGGCAGCTTCCTGGATGAGGAGGCTGTCCAGCTGTTCAAGGAGACAGGGGCCTACCTTGTCCCCACCCTCCTCGCTGGGCAGACGGTGGTGGAGATGGCGAAGATCGAGGGTTACTTCCCACCGGCCATTCGAGCCAAGGCCCTCAACGTGGGGCCCGTGATGCGTGGTGCAATGGCCATGGCCCAGCGATCGGGCGTGCGCATCGCTTTTGGGACGGACAGCGGCGTCAGTCGGCATGGGGACAACTGGCGTGAGCTCGTCCTCATGGAGGAGGCCGGGATCCCTCCCATGGACTGCCTGGTCTCGGCAACCCTGAATGCGGCTGACCTGTGTGGCTTGGGCCAGGAGCTCGGGAGCCTTCAGGTTGGAAAGACAGCCGATGTCATCGCGGTCAACGGAGATCCGCTGGAAGGAATGGCATGCATGGAGAACGTGGTCTTCGTCATGCGTTCCGGCCGGATCCTGATCGGGGATTGAGCCTCGCCCCAGGGGCGTTCAGTCGTCCTGTCTCTTCTTCTCCCGCTCGGCCCTGCGCTCTTCCCTGCGCTTGAGCGCGGCCTCGTAGCGGGTGCGCTCCTCCAGGGTCGACTCCAGGAGGCGCTTGAGAGCCAGATCGGAATCCCAACAGATCTGGTCGCTCACTTGATCATTTGAATCTGCAAGGCGGTCCAGAGCCAGTATGAGCAGGCTCAGGGTCCCTTGTGGACGCGGGTGGAGCAGATCCTGTTGAAGCATGGAATCCAGGTCCTTACCGCTCCACTTGTTCCCGCGCACCTTGAGCGTCCCACCGGATTGGACTGTCTCCAGAAACTCGGACAGGGGGGCGATCGTCACCCGTGGGCGGGCCTTGGCCCACTTCTGGAGGTGCTTGTTGATTGCCACTCGCGCCGGCTCGGGGGGGATCATGTTGCGCGTGATGAGCGGGAAGCCGAAGGGTCCCTTGCCCTTCAGGGCCATGCTCATGTCTGGAATGTCTCCCACGAGAATGGGGCACTTGAAGCGGTCCAAGAGAGCCAGGGCCTCATCCACGCGCTCCACTCGATCTTGTGTGGAACCACCGCTCCTTCCGTAGGCGAACCAGAACAAGAAGTCCACGGCGATCACGAGCGTGGGCTTGTGCAAGAGCGCAGCGTCGACCTGGTCTGCACCGACTGTCTTGGGGGATCTGAAGAGCATGTTGCTGCCCAGGTCGAGGCCGTCCTCCCCTTCCCCCTCGACCAGACACTCCACGATATCGCCCAGCTTGACCTTTGCTTTCAAGTCCGTCTGCAGCCCATAGCCCGCGGAAACACTGGCACCGATCACGGCCACCCGGGCAAAGAGCCCCTTGGTGCGAGCCGTCTCCTCGGTGGGTTTGGTTTCTCCCTGCAAGCAGGCGGCTTGCAGCCCACAGGGCAACAGCAGGCCTGCCAGCAGCAGGCAGAAGAGTCGTTTTTGGAGAGAAGGCATGGCACGCATACGCCCCGATTCTACGGGAATGGGCCTATTGAGGCGAACTTCCTGGCCACGTCGGTGCACACAGGCGCCTTCGACCATCGCGGCTCATTCTGATGCCCTCCCCCTCCCCTGGGAGTCTGTCCCAAAGCTGGCACGTGACCTCCTTGTGACGCTGGTCGAGTGCCTCGCAGTAGTTCGTGTATTCACATCGCCGGACCTCTTCACCGTGGCCCGTGCGTACCTTGCGCCACCAATCAGGGTCCGCGAGGGACTGCCGCGCCGCCGCCACCAGATCGCAAGAACCGTCTAGCAAGGCCTCCTCTGCGGTCGTGAACGTGCCGATGCCTCCCGCTCCGATGACGGGAGTCCGGACCCCCGTCGCGTGCACCGCGGCTCGAATCTGCTTCGAGAGGCCAAGGTTGCGACCAAAAGGCCCCGGTTCGCCGACGTACACCGTGGGCATGCACTCAAGACCACTGGGGCCCGTATAGGGATAGATGGCCTGGCCGACCTTGGGCTGCGCGGCATCTTCGAACTTGCCGCCCTTGGAGATGGAGAGAAAGTCCATCCCCGCTCGTGCGAACTGCGTGGCGTATTCGCAGGCATCGTCGATTCTCGATCCACCCGGGATCACCTCGTCTCCCAGCATGCGGCACCCGATAGGAAAGTCCGGCCCCAGTCGCTCTCGCACGGCTGCGAACACCTCGAGTGGGAGACGTAGCCTGGCCTCCCGAGTTCCTCCGTAACCATCCGTGCGATCATTCGTACGAGAGAGAAACGAGGCCATGGTGTAGGCGTGCGCATAGTGCAACTCGACCCCATCGAATCCCGCGCGTCGTGAGAGGTCTGCTGCATCAGCGAACAGTGTCGGAAGGGCTTTAGGCAGTTCGCGGACCGTATCCAGGTGCGTGTCCGTGACCCGCTCGCGTGCGCCGTACTGCAGGTCCTCCCACTCCCGCGTCGAGAGAACCTCCGCCAGTTCCTCGTCGGGAAGTCTGATCAGGGCCTGGCGCAAGGCGTCTTCGTCCTGGATCCCCAAGGCCTCCCGGTGCCGTTCTTGGACCTTGAGAAAGCGCAACAGGTAGTCCTCGCGTACGGGCCGCTTGCGCACGCGCAGGAAGTCGATCAGTTGAATGAAGAGGCGTGTCTGACCTTCTGAGCGTTTCCTCACCACTTGGGCGAGCTCGCTCAAGCCGGGTAGAAAGCGCTCATGTCCCGCTCGCAGCAGCGGCCCACTGGGAACATCGCGGATGCCTGTGGCCTCCACAACCAGCACCCCAGGCTGGCCTTCGGCAAAACGGCCGTACCACTCAAGTAGCGCAGGCGTCACATGGCCTTCATCTGTTGCGCGCCAGGGGACCATGGCTGGAACCCAGGTGCGCGACGAGACGGGCAGCGAGCCGATGGTGCAGGGCGAGAAGAGGCGGCTTCGACTGGCCTCGTCGGCACTGGGCCACGCATGGTTCGGCAGGGGGTGTTTCTTGCGGGCAGCCAAGAGTCTGTGGGAGCAGGGTGCGGGGGCCTTGGGCATGAGGCTATCCCCTGCGGGTGCCTCCCGGAGCAAGATTCGGCGAAGATCGAGGTGTGAGGCCAGGTCCCTGCCTTACTCTGCCCACGTCATGACCGCAGATCACGTAGCCCTGGTGACCGGAGGAGGAGGGGGCATCGGCACCGCAACCTCCCTGGCGCTCGCCGGAGCGGGCGCCACCGTCCTGGTAAGCGGCAGGGATGAGCTTCGCTTGCAGGCCAGCGTCGAGGCGGTGCGCGCCGCGGGTGGCGTGGCTCACCCCTTGTGTCTTGACGTGTGTGACGTGGCTTCCATTCGGGACGCCCGCCAGACCGCTCTGGACCTGGTGGGTCCGGTGGATTGGGTCGTGGCCAACGCGGGCGTAGCCATCAGCGCGGCACTCACGAGTGATGAGGCGGAGTCCGTAGCTCGGCAGCAGATGGATGTGAACTACCACGGCACCCGCCGGGTCTTCGAGGCCTTCCTGCCACACATGTTGAAGCAAGGGCAAGGCCGCGTCGTGATGGTGGCCTCATCCGCGGCTTTGATGGGTTACCCCTACATCACCGGCTACGCTGCGTCCAAGCACGCGCTCTTGGGCTATGCGCGCTCCGCGGCCCTCGAAATGGAGGGCAAGGGCGTGGGCGTGGGAGTTGTCTGTCCACACTACGTGGACACGCCCATGACCGACGCCAGCGTGGCACGCATCGCGGACAAGACCGGTCGCGATCATGAGCAAGCGCGGGCGGCCCTGGCTGAACTCAACCCGGGGGGCAAGTTGGTGCAGGCCGATGAAGTCGCAGGTGTCATCCTGCGCCTCTTGCAGTCCGACACCAGTGGCGCAGTCGTAGAATTGACCGGGTCCGAACAGCGCGAAATCGAGAGCGGTTCGCCCATCGCGTCCAATACTCCGAAGGGAGACTGAACCCCATGCAAATTGATCCGATTCAACCCCCCGGATGGGAGGCACCCAAGGGATACTCCAATGGCATGCTCGTCACGGGCGGCGGTTCGATGCTGTTCATCGCGGGCCAGGTGGCCTGGGACGCGCAACAGCAGATCGTGGGGGAGGGTGACTTCGTGCGACAGTTCACCCAGGCCCTCGAGAACGTCGCGAGTGTGCTGACTGAAGCGGGAGGGCGTCCCGAGCACGTCGTCAGGATGACCCTCTACCTCACGGACTGCGCCGCCTACCTGGACCACCAGAAGGAGGTCGGAGCGGCCTACCGCTCCATCATGGGCAAGCACTTCCCCGCCATGTCGGCCGTCCAGGTTGCGGCCCTGATTGAACCCGGCGCTCTGCTTGAAATCGAAGCCACCGCCGTTCTGCCTGTCAGCGAATAGACCATGAACCCCAAGCACTTTGATTACTCCGAGTCCGATGGGGTGGCGACCCTGCGGCTCAACCGCCCCGAACGGCTCAATGCACTGACCTTCGATTCCTATGCCGAACTGCGGGATACGTTCCTCGCTTTGCGGACCCGGGACTCGGTGCGTAGCGTCCTGTTGACAGGAACCGGCCGCGCTTTCTGCTCGGGGGGCGATGTGAAGGACATCATCGGTCGCTTGTTTGAAGTGAGCGATGCGGAGCTTCTCGCTTTTACGAGGATGACCTGCGATCTGATCGAGAATATGCGGCGCCTGGAGAAACCCGTGGTGGGTGCGTTGAACGGGACGACGTGTGGGGCGGGAGCGGTCATGGCCCTGGCGTGCGATGTGCGCATCGCTTCTACCGAAGCCAAGATCGCCTTCCTGTTCACCAAAGTGGGTTTGTGCGGCGCTGACATGGGGGCGGCGTGGCTTCTACCACGGGTTGTCGGACTTGGCCACGCAAGCGAGCTACTGATGGGGGGCGAGTTCATATCAGCGGAACGCGCGGCACAGATCGGTCTCTACAACCGGGTCGTTCCCAGCGAAGACCTGGAAGATCAAGCGCGTGATTGGGCACGGGAGTTGGCGGCTGGCCCGAGCATGGGCCTGGCCATGACCAAGCGCATGCTCAACGCCGAGGCTCACATGGACCTTGCGGAGGCCATGCAGAAGGAGGGCTGGATACAGGCTGAGTGCATGAAGCACCCCGACTATCGCGAGTCCTACGAGGCCTTCACCCAAAAGCGCCCAACGGATTTCGTGCAGAACTACCCCGGCCATGGGGCCCAGGGGGTGAAGGGGTGAGTGCCTTGCGCGAACAGGTGCGGGCTTTTGCGAGCGCCGCGGAGTCCGCGCTGGAGGCGGCGCCGGATGAGGCGACTGCTGCGCGGTTGGCTCTCGAGTTGCTGGCCAGCGAGGACCTCTTTAAGCACGCCGTGTCGGTACCAGGGGGAGATCCTGTTCCTGTAGCGGCTCTCTGCGATGTGCGCTACGAGCTCGCACGCAGTTCGGGGATGCTGGACGTGATGTTCGCCATGCAGGGATTGGGGACCTGCCCCCTCGCTCTCGGGGGTTCCCCCGATCAGTGCGAGGGCGTCCTACCCGGCGTTCTTGCGGGCACGGACGTGGCTGCCTTCGCCTTGACTGAAACGGAAGCGGGATCCGACCTGTCGGGAGTGAGCACTCGCGCCGAGGCAACCTCTGGAGGCTGGGTCCTGAACGGCCACAAGACCTTCATCAGCAACGCCACCCTGGCGGACGTCTACACAGTTCTGGCGCGCACGGCAGGAGAGCCCGGAGACAAGGAGGGGCTGTCCATGTTTCTTGTGCGTGGCGATGCGCCGGGCATCCGGGTTGAAGGGTTTGAGGTCATGGCACCCCACCCGATCGGTGACGTGTACTTCAGTGACGTGGAGCTTGGTGCGGGCGCGCTGATCGGTGATGAGGGTGCTGGAATGGCTCTCGCCCTCGGTACCCTTGGGCACTTCCGCACGTCGGTGGCGGCAGCGGCTTGCGGGATGGCTCGACGCGCCCTGGACGAGTCACTCAACCACCTGCGGACGAGGCAGCAGTTTGGCCGGCCGCTCTCCAGTTTTCAGGGGCTGCGCATGGACCTGGCGGAGATGGACACTCGCCTACGGGCTGCGGAGCTGCTCGTGCACGAGGCGGCCGAGGCCGTGGGGCGCGGTAAGACTGCCGTATGTGAAGTTGCTCGAGCCAAGCTCTTCGCCACCGAGACTGCGGGCTGGATCTGCGATAGAGCCGTCCAACATCTTGGGGGATTGGGCGTCAAACGTGGGCAAATTGTCGAACGCCTGTATCGCGAGGTGCGCGCCCTGCGCATCTACGAAGGAACGAGCGAAGTCCAGAAACTGATCTTGGCCAAGGCGGCCTTGGAAGACGCTGATTCCTGAAGAGCCACTTGGCGGCGCCCCCATTGCGGGAATGGAAGGGCCCGGGGACAATCCGGGGCCCTTGCGAGCTGGGGAGAATCCGCAAAGTTCCAGGTCGCACACGGTTCGGCACCCACCGTACCGCAACCCTCACCGCAATCCTGTCACCGCTCCAGGGCGTCAGTCGTCCCTGGCGTGGGTTCTCCATGCCCAAACTCCAACGGCACATCTTCACGTGCGTCCATGAGCGCGCCGCAGATAGCTCCCGTGGGTGCTGTGCGGCCAAGGGGAGTGAGGACGTGGCTGCGGCTCTGAATACGCAGCTTCATGCGGCCGGCTTGCGACGCATCGTGCGCGCCAACAAGTCTGCGTGCCTTGATCAGTGCTCCCGCGGGACGACCATGGTCGTCTACCCCGAGGGGGTCTGGTACGGCGGTGTCGGCGTGAGTGACGTGGATGAGATCATCCAGCGACATATCATCGGTGGCGAAGTCGTCGAGCGACTGGTGATTCCCGATGAGGACCTCACAGGGAGACCTTGGCCCGCGGAGGCTCAGGGTGGGGAGAGGGCCGAATCAAGACCTCTGGCGCTAGACGGGCTTCTGGCCCCCAACGATCAGGACTTCGAATGAGCAGTACTTTGTCTCAGGCCCACTCTGCAACCCTCCTGCGACAGCTGGTTGAGGGCCAAGCCTATCGCCAGCTGTTGTTGGGCAACATTCGCGGGGCGGGCATCCAGATGCTCCCAGATGTGGCCTCCAAGGGACGCATGGCGGACGATCTTGAGCACAGCTTGCGCCTGATGGAGCAGGTGGAGTGCATCCATTGCGAGCTCGGTGGGTCAGACCTTGTTAGCGAAGTGCGGCCTCGCATCGACCGCGTCCCCATGCCCGAGTCCCAACTCGAACTCAGCGTGGCGCTCGCACTCCTGGGGAGAGCGGAGTACGCCGCAGCGGGGGGGCTCGTCGAGAGCTGCCACGAGGGCCTTGCCGCCATTGCTCGCGATCTCGTGGATTCCTTGCGTGAGGAGGCTGAAGCCCAGGCGCGCCTCTTCATCGAGGCTTGCACCCATCCCGGTCGCCGTTCATCAGCCCAGACCCACTGGAGCCGATGGTTTCCCATTGCCCTGCGGTCGCTTGGGCGGCCTCGTACCCGCCAGGATGAGCAAGCTCAAGAGCTTGGTCTGCGCGGGGCCAGCGCGGGAGAGTGCATTCGGCGGTTCGTTTGCGACGCAGAGCCCATGCGCAGGGCTTGTGGCTTGAATATGCCCTCGCTCAATCAGCTGGGCATTGAATTGCCCGAGGACTTGCGCGGGCGGTTCCCGGAGGGTGGACTGCACGCATGACGTCTGTGGAGGAGTCTGAGGGCTGGGCGCGGTCCTGGCGTAGCAGGTTTCCGATCGTCGAAGAAACGACCTACCTGGTGAATCACAGCCTGGGTGCCATGCCCATTGGCGTGCGCGAAAAGCTGGGTGGTTTCATGGACCAGTGGGAAACTCGCGGAGTTCGTTCTTGGGGCGAGGGATGGTGGAGCGCGCCTTCAGATGTGGGCGACCTGTTGGGCAAGATCATGAACGCCCCCGAGGGGTGCGTCGTGATGCACCAAAACGTCTCCGTCATTGAGGGCATCGTGGCTTCAGCTCTCGACTTCACCGGGCCGCGAAACAAGGTTGTCTACAGCGACCAGAATTTCCCGACCAACATGTACGTGTGGGAGGGATTCAGGAAACTGGGCGCTGAGATCGAGGTTGTGTCCAGTAACGAGGGTGGGATTGTCCCTACTGAACGCCTGCTGGAGGCGATCGATGAGACCACGCGGATCGTGCCCATCAGCCACGTTTGTTTCCGCAATTCCTACCTGCAGGACGCCAAGGCGATCTGTGAGCGAGCCCGTTCAGTCGGAGCATTGGTGCTCTTGGACACCTACCAATCGCTCGGCACTGTGCCCGTTGACGTGCAGGAGCTTGGCGTGGACATGGTCTGCGGCGGATCGGTGAAGTGGCTCTGTGGCGGACCGGGGGCTGGCTACCTCTATGTGCGCCCGGACCTACAGGAGGAGCTGCAGCCGCGCATCACCGGTTGGATGGCACATGCCGACCCGTTTGCTTTTGAAACGGGAGCGCAAAGGTACTCCGCCTCTGCCAGGCGCTTCCTGCACGGTTCACCGGCGGTGGCGAGTCTGCTGCAGGCCTCCGCGGGGTACGAGATCATCTTGGAGGCTGGCGTTGAGGCTATTCGGAATTGGTCGCTACGCCTGACCGAAGGGTTGGGGCAGGACATGCTCGAGCGTGGCTTTGCGATCTATGGACCTCAGGCTGGCACCGAGCGTGGTGGAACATTGACGATCGCCCTGAACGAGGACGAGTCGGGACCAGCATTCGTGAAGAGTCTTGAGCGGCGAGGAATTCTCGTGGACCACAGGCCGGGTGCCGGAATCCGTGTCAGCCCACATTTCTACACGCTTGAGGAGGAGCTTGCTGGGTTCGCGGCGGCCATGAGTGAGTTGCGATCCAGCCGTGATTGGGAAAAAGACGCCGACGCAGCGGGCGTCTATTAGTCGCTGACCCCAGGACGATCCCATGGATGACGAGGATTGGATCGTTGTCGGCGAAGGAGTGCGCGGCGAGTGGCTCTCTTCCCCTGAGACCCTTGCAGCGGTTCATCCTCCGGTCCTCTTTGTACGGGACCCGTTGACTGATCCAGCTGATGCCCGTGCTCTTGCCATGGCGTTGGCTCGGCTTGGCGAGCGGATCTTGTGGGTCGATACGGAGTCCATGTCCCCTCCGCATTCACCCTCGGGCCCCACGGCAGATGGGGCCGACGCGCTCTGGGAGCGGGAAGAGGGATACCCCGACCGGCAAGCCGTCCGTGAGTTGGACCTGCTCGCCGGGGCGATGGGTCCTGAGCGTCCTGCCGTGGTTGGAGTGGGCATGGGCGCGACCTGGGCGCTGCTCCTGGGGTGCCAGAGTGTAGGTGTGTCCGCCGTGGCGGCGGTGAACGGGCGTCTCATCTACCCCCGCCTGAGCGCAACCAAACCCGTACAGCCCTTGGAGATGGTCCTCAACCTGAGCGTGCCGGTGTTGTTCCTGGATGGCACAGATGCCGGCGGAGCCGAGGCAGAGCAGGCAACCTTGGCATTGGATCGTTTTGCAGCCTTTGGCATTGAGGCTGAGGTGGAGAGGCTCCCCCTCTGTCAGGTCGCGGACTCGGGCTCAGCGTCACGCGTGGCTGATCGCCTGCACCTCTTTTTGAGTTCTGTCCCTCGCCAAGCGGGTTAGTCGCTATCTTGTGGGTATGAGCACCACCAGCCTCAGCATTTTCGATCTTCGGCCAGGCAACACCATCCTCGACCGGTTTCTCCTCAAAGGGCCTCTGCGCGAGAACGGCATCGCCTCCACTTTTGAAGTAGAGGATGCCGAAGGGGGCGCCACACGGGAATTGCAGGTGTTCCCCGCGGGCCTCTTTGAAGACCCCGATCAGGCGAGCGAGTTCGCTGGCAAGCTGGGACCCTGGACAGACGTGGCCGAAGAAGCTCTACAGCGGATGCACTCCGTCCAGGCTCTGGATGACGGCACCGTCCTGGTGCTCGCGGACCTACCCGAGGGACAGGACTTGCGAGCTTTGGTGGAGGGTCAAGGGCGCATGGATCCGGGTGACGTGCTTGCGCTGGTCACACCAATCTTGAATGGGCTGAATGTAATCCACGGACAGGGCCTTGTTCATGGAGACATCAAGCCGGCAGCGGTGTTCTGCTCCGAAGCTGGGGGAGTGGGTAGGCTTGTGGATGCGGGTGTGACTCCGGCGATGTGGGCCGCCAAACACCTGGGGACCCGGACGGCTTTGATTGGCACTCCGTTCTATGCGCCGATCGAACAGTTCACGGGTGACTCTCCCGATGAGCTGTCCGACCTCTACAACCTGGCGACGGTGATGTACGAATTGCTGACGGGGGTCTTGCCGTGGTCGGGCACCGGATATATCGAAGTGTTTCAATCAAAGATGCAGGAGACCCCGCCCAGCATGTCTCTGCGTGCACCCGATGCGGAAGTGCCGCGTGCGTTGGAGGAGGCCGTTGCCAGGGGCCTCTTTGCGTCCAGGCGTGAACGCTACCCGTCAGCCGAGGCATTCCTTGAGGGGTTGTCCCAGGCGGTGGCCCAGGGCTGAATCGACTGCGTCCTATACGGAACTGACATGCGACTCCCCTACGCGCTCGCGCTGCTACTCGTCTGCGCTTCGTTCGCCCTCCCGCAAGCGCCGAAGACGCTCAAGGTCTTTCTGCTCGTCGGCCAGTCCAACATGCAGGGCAAAGGTAAGATTGAACACTTGCATGCGCTTGCGACGGCTGCGAAGACGCGTGCGACCTACGGGCACCTCGTCGACGATCAGGGCGAGTGGAAGCCACGGGACGACGTGTGGATCTGGTACATGGGCAAGACCGGAGAGCTCGACGTCGGCTTCGCGTCACCCGCGGATCGCTTCGGGCCCGAGCTGCAGTTCGGCCACGTCGTGGGGGACGCACTTGACGAGCAGGTGCTACTGATCAAGATCGCGTGGGGCGGCAAGAGTCTCGCGGTGGACTTTCGTCCGCCCTCCGCGGGCGGTGAGCGCGGTCCGTATTACGACGAGATCTTCACGCACACCAAGGCCGTGCTCGATGAGCTCGAGACGCACTTCCCGAAGGCCAAGGGCATGCGGCCGGAGATCGCGGGGTTGATCTGGTTCCAAGGCTGGAACGATCGCGTCAATCAAGAGCACAACGACGAGTACGGGTCCAACCTCGCGCATCTGATCCGCGACGTGCGCGCGGAGTTCGAGCTGCCGAAGCTCCCGTTCGTCATCGGCGAGTCCGGCCAGGGCGGCCCGGAGGAGAAACACCCGCGCGCGCTGTCGCTCATGCGCCATCAGGCCGACGTCGCGGCGCTGAAGGAGTTCAAGGGAACGGTGCGGCTTGCCCGGACGACGCACTGTTACGCCGCCGAGCCGAGGCACGATGGCGGGTATCACTTCTTCGGAAACGCCGCGAACTTCTTCGGCATCGGGCAGTCTCTCGGCGATGCGCTGCTCGAACTCCTCCCACGCGGGCGCTAGGTCGGGCTCGAAGCGGGCCGTCGAATGTGCGCGCAGTGAGCTCTCGCTCGTCACGGGTCACGGATAGGGTCGTTTCTTGACCTCTCCGTGGGGGGAGGGCACGCCGGATGGGAATAATTTTCCGTCCGTATGAAACCGGGAGGGGTTGTGTGAGGCCTTGGGAGGGTGAATCCCCAGGGGTGGCCGGGGGCCCGCGGTGGGGAGTAAGCCTGATTGCTCAAGTTGGGGCCCCGCTGTGGGGATCATGGGGGATGCCGAGCGAGGCGTGGCTCACTTTGAGTGAGCCACGAGGGCCAGGCGTGAGTGATCCGGGATTCACCTGCGGTGGCCCCCCTGTGGGATACGGTTCATGTGCACCTTTGCCACTCATCATATGAATCTACAAATCCAATCCGTGGCCGGCTTCGGCCTTCTCGCCCTCTTGGCTTCCTGCAGTTCCGACGACAACGACGGCGGTGGTGGTGGCGGTGGTAGTCCTGCCCCGGCAGAGGTGGAGTTCGGAGTGTCAACGACGATCGTGCAGGAAGATGCCAGCTTCCTAGAGGTGGATGTGGTCCTCAACAAGCCCTCCTCAGGCCTGTTGATTGTGGACTTCTTCGTTTCGGGCGATGCCCAGCAGTCCTTGGACTACCACGTCCTTACCGGCACCCCGCTTAAGATTCCGTCGGGGGTCGTCAGCACGAAGATCCTGGTCCAGATCTTCGAGGACACCCTTGGGGAAAAAGACGAGGCCGTGGATTTCACCCTGTTGACTCCCCTTGGAGGGGCCCTTGGCGACAACACGACCCACCGTCTCACCATCACCGATGAAGACGCACAGTCAGTCGCAGAGGCGGAGCCCAACAACAATGTGGCCAACTCCAATGTGATTGGTGCTATCCAGGAGGAGCTCTCCTACAGAGTGTCGGGCAACATCAGCGCGGCCTTCGAGGAGTACGACATCTTCCAATTGACCGCCAGCGATAACTCTGATGTCTTCATCCGACTCATACCCGCGAACTACGTCTCTAAAATCAGGTTTCACATCCTCGACCCTGTGGGCACGATCATCTTCTCCTATGCCGGTGCGGCGGGAGACACCATCACAACTGAATACGAAGCCGTGTTGGGCGAGGTGTTCAATGTGGCCGTCTGGGTCGAGGCCGCGGACACGGACTACCAATTGGATCTCGTGGGGCTGGCCTCGACCTTGACCTCAAACGGCGGCCCGGGGACGGAGACGAGCGAGCTCACCCAGATGGGACGTTCCTTCGGTGCGGATCTTGACGGCTTCCGGGCCTGGCTGGATGCCAAGCTGCAGTCGGAGGCTCAGGACAATCTCGTCACGGACCAGGTCATCCTGACCGTGGTTACCGAGGACTAGATCCTCCAGAACTCATGGGATCTCACAGGGGTCCCCGGGTGGAGTTGGCCAGGGCAGGGACCTTGCCCTATTCTGGGGTCGGCCAGAATGGCCCCCCCCATGAGCAAACTCGGATCCCCCTTTGGCCAGGCTTGGCCTGATCGCTTCAACCTCTGCACCTACTTCCTCGACCACAACGTGGACGAGGGCCGAGGGGAGAAGACGGCCCTTGTCTGCGGCCAAAGGAGCCACACCTATGCCAGCCTGCAGAGGCGTGTGATTCGCTTGACCGCGGCCTTGCGAGGGCTTGGGCTCGGAGCTGAAGACCGCGTCCTGATCGTTCTTCCAGACGGGTTGGAGTTCGCGGAGACCTGGTTTGCGACCCTGCGCGCCGGTGGCGTCTTCGCCATGGTCAACCCCCTGCTCAAGGCCAAGGATTTCAACTACTACCTGGAGTACACCAAGGCCCGTGTGCTGGTGACGGATTCATCCGTGCTTGCCGAGATAGGGGAGGCTGCCCGTTCGTCACGCCACCTGCGGGGCGTACTCGTCGTGGGCAGTGAGGCGGGGGATTTCACCCCCTACGAGGGGGCCATCGACGCTCAGTCCGAGGAGCCCGGCGCTGGGTTTGTGGAGCCCACGGGCCCCGACGATCTGGCGGGCTGGTTATTTACCTCGGGCTCGACTGGGGAGCCCAAGGCCTGCGTGCACATGCAGCGCGACTTCGCCTTCTCCACCGAGACATTTGCCCTGCAGGTCGCCGGATATCGAGAGGACGACGTGTGCCTGTCCGTCCCCAAGTTGTTCTTCGGCTACGCGACGGGAACCAACCTCATGTTTCCCTTTCGTGTGGGTGCAACGGCCATCTTGTTCCCGGAGCGCTCCACTCCCGACGCCATTTTCGATCTTATTGAGCAGCATCGCCCCACCTTTCTGACCTCTGTCCCGACCCTCATCAACAATATGTTGCGCTCGGAGCGTTGTGATCAGGCCGACCTTTCCAGCCTGCGTGTGTGTCTCTCCGCCGGAGAGGCTCTGCCGGCCAGCCTGTACGAGCAGTGGATGGAACGCACGGGCGTGGAGGTCCTGGATGGAATCGGATCGGCTGAGATGTTCCACATCTACATTTCCAATCGCATGGGTGATGTACGCGTCGGGAGCTTGGGAAAACTCGTTCCCGGGTACGAAGCCGATATCCTTGGTCCCGACGGTGAGGTTGTGGCTCCGGGAGAACCCGGACGCCTGCGCATCCGGGGCGGTTCGACGGCGCTGTGCTATTGGGGCGACAAGGCCAAGTCGCAGGAGACCTTTCAAGCCGATGCCTGTACCACTGCCGATGTCTTCAGCGTGGATGAAGAGGGTTACTTCCACTACGTGGGCCGGGGCGATGACCTCTTGAAGGTGAGCGGCATATGGGTGTCGCCCTTGGAGATCGAGAACGCCTTGCTCGTTCACCCCGCCGTGGATGAAGTCTGCGTGATTGGCAAGGCTGACAAGGACGACCTAGTCAAGCCTCAGGCGTTTGTGGTGTTGGCGGAGGGTCACCCTGGCGATGAAGCTCTAGCCGGCCATCTCAAGGCTCACCTCAAGGACCACCTTGCACCCCACAAGTACCCACGCTGGTTCGAATGGTGCGCGGAACTCCCCAAGAACGACCGTGGCAAGGTCAATCGCAAGCTCCTGAAGGCGAGGAGCTGAGGGCGAGCAACTGGCCTCTGCCAATCGCCGCCTGCGCTCTGGATGAGTAGAATCCCTACACACATGTCCGAACTCGCCAAGCAGACCTGGCCGGAAGCCCAAGAGCTACTCGGCCCCGAAACCGTGGCCCTTGTGCCCATCGGTAGCACCGAACCCCATGGCCCGCACCTGCCCTTGGACACGGACGTGACCATTGCAACGGCCCAGACCCTGCGAGCTGCGGCTCTCCTTGAAGCCAAGGGGGTCAAGGCCGTGATCCTGCCCGCCGTCCCCTACGGCGTGACTCACTGGACCCATGGCTTCGCCGGAACGGTCACCTTGCGCCCCGGCACCTTGTGGTCCCTCCTCGAGGACATCGTTGAGAGCCTCGAGGAGGCCGGCGTGCGTCACGTGGTTCTCTCGAATGGCCACCTGGAGCCCGGCCACATTGAGGTGTTGCGGGGCATGCCACTGGACTATCAGGAGAAGAAGAAGGGCTCGGCCCAGGTCATCTTCCCGGACAACACGCGCAGACGTTGGGCAGAGACCCTGGGCGAGGAATTCAAAGGTGGCGACTGCCACGCCGGCCGCTACGAATCGAGCATCATTCTCAAGGCTGACCCCGGGGGCGTGCGGGAAGAGAAGCGGGTGGCGCTTGAGCCGGTGGAGATAGGACTTGTAGAGCGCATCCGCGATGGGGCCAAGAGCTTTCAGGAGTGCGGGGCTGATCAGGCCTACTGTGGCGCACCGGCCGAGGCGACCGCGGACGAAGGAGAGGGTCACATCGAACAGCTCGCCAACATGCTAGTCACCTCCATCGAAGAGGCATGGCCGGAACTCTTCGAGGCCATCGCATGAGTTCCTACGACACCATCTTGCAGGTGCGCTTTGGCCACGTGGACCCCGCGGGGATCGTCTATTTTCCTCGTATCTACGACTACCTCCACGACGTCTTTGAGGAGCTGTGGGAGAAGCACGTTGGCCAGCGCTACTACCACCTGCTGCTGGAGAAGAAGGTCGGCTTCCCGCTGGTTCATTCCAGCGTGGACTTCAAGTCGCCCTTGCGGTTCGGGGACAGGCCCCTTGTGAGCGTGACCTGTTTCAAGCTGGGCCGAACCTCCCTTGGATTACGCTATGTCTTCCGCTTGGGCGAGACTCTCTGCCTTGAAGCCAAGCAGGTCACCGCCTGTATCGACGTGGACACCATGAAGCCGGTGGCGATTCCCGACGCGTTCCGGGAGAAGTTCGCGGAGCTGCTTGAGGAGGGCGTCGAGATGGCGGCGGGCGACTCATGAGAATTGTCGACCTCTACGGACAAGGCCGCCCGGTCTTCAGCTTCGAGTTCTTCCCACCCAAGACGGACGCGGGCGAGAACAAGCTCATGGAGACCATGGCGGACCTGAAGTCCGCTGTGGAGCCGGACTTCGTGTCCGTGACCTACGGAGCGGGGGGTAGCACCCGCGACCGGACCCATGGTGTGGTGACACGCATCCAAAACGAGCTCGGCATAACAGGTATGGCTCACCAGACGTGCGTGGCCGCCAGCCGCACAGACGTGCTCAAGAACGTCAAGCGCCTTGCCGCGTCGGGTGTCCAAAACGTTCTCGCCCTGCGCGGCGACCCGCCGGACACGGATGGAGACTGGCAGCCCCCCGCAGACGGCTTCTCCCACGCCAATGAGTTGTTGGAGTTTCTGACTGCGGAATTCGACCTCTCACTTGGAGCAGCCTGCTATCCAGAGGTGCATCCCGAAGCGACCAGCGCGGAGGATGATCTGGCATGGACTCGGGAGAAGGTGAAGAGCGGCGCGGGGTTCTTGACCACCCAGCTGTTCTTCCAGTCGGATTGCTACGTTCAGTTCGTGGAACATGCTCGAGAGGCGGGCATTTCGGTTCCCATCGTTCCGGGGATCATGCCCATAACGAACCTGGGCCAGATCGAGCGCTTCACGAAGATGTGTGGGGCCGAGTTGCCTGCGGAACTGCGCATGCGCCTGCAGCGATGCGGAGATGATGCCGCCGCTGTGATGGCCACGGGCATCGAACACGCTATCACCCAGTGCCGGGAACTACTTGAGGCCGGAGCGCCAGGGCTGCACTTCTATACGCTCAACAAGAGCCATGCCACGCGCTCGATCCTGGCCGCCATGCGCCAGCTCTAGAGGGCTTTCAGGCAGTCGGACAGTGTCGCCAGGAAGTGCTCGATCTGCTCCATGGGGGCGACAGTGACGCGAATGTGGTCCCGGATCCGCTCATCGTCGAATCGGCGTACTGCGATCTTGCGTTCTAGGAGCGCGGCTTGGATTGAGGCGCCCGAGTGGCCCGGATGCGTGGCGAGCACCCCCACGGAATTGGAGGGCAGGACACAGAAGCCTTGCTGCTCCAAGCCGTGGACCAGCTGATCACGGTTGCCCACGAGCTTGTCGCGCAAGACCTCGAAGGAATCCTGCCGACGGAGAGCCTCCATGGCCATGACCTGGGCCATGGNGTTGACGTTGAAGACGTCCTTTTGAGCNAGCATGCGCGAGATCANTTTCTCTCCCGCGATGCAATATCCCAGGCGTAGTCCGGCCAANCCGTAGAACTTGGAGAAGCTACGCACGAACGCCATGTTGGCTGGCAGGGGAGTGGGGATCGAGTCGTGGCCGTATTCGCCGTAGACGTTGTCCCATATCACAAATGACCTTGTATCTGAGGCCAACTGCATCAACTCATCGGTGGGCACGCTGCGTCCCGTGATGGCGTTGGGCGAGTCCACGACGGCAAGGCCCTGAAAGCCGCTCGAATCCACGTGCCCAGTTTCAAACGCGTCACCGGCCAACACCTCCTGGCGGAAGCCGAGTCGTTCAGCCAGAAGGTCGTAGACCTTGAAGCGTACGTCCAGAACGTGCATGCAGTCGTAGGTCTCGTGGAGGACACCAAACAGATCGGAGAGAACCTCGTCGGCGCCGTTGCCTAGAAAGACCTGCTCGGCACCTACGCCGTGGAGCTCGGCGATGGCAGTGCGCAACGGCAGGCAGGCAGCATCGGGATACGATGAGATGGCGGCTTGCTCCACCAGATCCCGCGCGGCGTCTACGGCCCAATCACGCCCCACCAGCAGGTTCTCATTGCGATGTAGGCACAGGACATCGGCCATGGAGACCTGGACGCCGGGGTCGTAGATGGATTTGAAGTCGCTCACGAAGGGTCCTCAGGCTGACTGCGGGATCGACGCCCTGAGCGCTTGCGCAGACCTTTCAGCTTGGCCTGGGTGGACGCCTTCAGGTGGTCGGCAGCTTCTTGTTCGGCTGTGGAATCAGATTCTTGCAGGCTCAAGACGAGTTCTTGCAGGCGGATCTGGGGATTGGCCAGCACACAGTTCAGAAGTGTCTTGTAGCGCTCTACGAAGCGTTCCATCGTCGAGGGCTCGAACAGATCCCGGCTGTACTCCAGGGTGCCCTCGATGCCTTCGGGCATGTCCCACAAGAAAATCGCAATGTCGTATCTCGCATTGTCGAACTTCACCTCTACGGGACTCATGACCAGGCCGGGCAATTCAATGGTCTCGATCTGGCCCATCTCAAGACCGTAGCCGTAGACGGCGGGGTTCCGGTCGGGCGTGAGCAAGGAGAACTGCACCTGAAAGAGCGGGTTGCGCCCCAGGTCCCGCCCGGGCTGCACCTGAGCGAGGATCTGGGTCAAGGGCAGATCCTGATGGGACCAGGCTCCGATCGTGGTCGTGCGCACGCGCTGCAAGAGCTCGTCAAATCCGGGATTCCCAGAGAGGTCCGTGCGCAGGGCCAGCATGTTGACAAGGAACCCTATCAGCCCCTCGAGTTCGCTGCGATTGCGGTGAGCGACCGCAGACCCGATGAGCATGTCCGTCTGCTTGCCTGTCTCGTGCAGCAGAGCCAAGAAGGCCGCATTCAAGGTCATGAACAGCGTCACACCTTGCTCTTGGGAGAGCTTGCGCAGGCGGTCGCTCAGCTCTTTGGAGAGTTGGATTGCCGCGTGGCGACCCTTGAATGACTGAACCGCTGGGCGTGGATGATCGAGGGGCACCTCGGCGCTGATCAACTCGCCTGACAGTTGCTCACGCCAGTAGGCGAGGTGTTCTTCGAGCTTGTCACCCTGCAGTGTCTCCCGCTGCCAGGCGGCAAAGTCGCCCATCTGGATCGGAAGCTCAGCCAGGGGCGAGGGCTTCCCGGCCTGGAAGGCGCGATAGAGTCTCTTGAACTCCTCCGTAAACACACCCATGGACCAGCCATCGGTGGCGATGTGATGGAAGTTCAGCACGAGAATGTGCTCGTGTTCCGCCAGGCGCATTACGAACGTTCGAAAGAGGGGGCCGCGTGCCAGATCGAATGGCCTGTGGGCGTCCTCCGTTGCCAGACGCGTGGCCTCCTGCTCGGCAGCGTCCAGGGCTCGGTCGGACAGATCCGAGATCGAGAGCTGGAAGGGCTCCGGCGCGGTGACCACCTGGTAGGGCCGCCCGTCCCTCACTTCGATACTCATGCGCAGGGGTTCGTGGCGTGCAATGATCTCGCCCAGTGTCTTCTCCAGCGCGGCCATGTCCAACTGTCCGCTCAGCCGGACGGCTCCAGGTTGGTTGCTGCGAGCTTCGTTGGGCTCCAACTGGTCGAGGAACCACAGGGCTTCTTGCGCAAAGCTCAAGGGTGCCGGCCCGGGATCGGATCGGCGAGGGATCTTCTGCTCCTCCCCAGGTGCGGCCATCCCCTTCTGCTTGAGCATCTTGGCCAAGAGGGCCCGACGCGCCGGAGACAGTCCCTGCCTGGGGGGGTGGTCAGATCCGCTCGAATGAGGCATTCGCAAGAAGCAGGGACAGGGGGTAGCGCAGCAGACGCTACAGGTCCGGGAAGGTGTACAGGTAGGCCGAACCCGAGTCGGCACCCGCATCATCGTCTCGCCACGACCCGGTTACCAACAGCTTTCCCTTGAGAGCGACGTGAAACCCAAAAGCATCCTGGGGTGCACCATCGGAGGGCACGACCTTGCGGAACTTGGACCATTCATTGTTGCGGTAGCGGTAGAGGTATACCGCACCAGGGCCCAAGAACTCCGTCAGCTTCACATAGGCTCCCACGGCCAGGTTGTCTCCGTCGAGCGCTATGGAGAACCCGAAGTAGTCGTAGGCACTCCCATCCCGCGGCACGATCTTGTGCTCGTGGCTCCAGCTGGCACCATCGTAACGCCAGACGTAGGCAGCTCCCGATTGTGTGCCCTTGGGGCTATCCCCGTAGGCTCCTGCCACGACAGTGCGACCGTCCAGATACACCGACCAGCCCAGAAAGCTGTTGGTCCCGGCATCGGAGGCCACGAGCTTCTGCTCTTGGACCCAGCTGGTTCCAGTGTGGCGGAACATGTACACGGCACCTCCATTCGAGGCACCATCGTCGTCCTGCCAGGTTCCGACCGCGATGACGTTTCCGCTCACGCTGACGTGTCGACCGAAGCCGTCATAGGCTTCCCGGTCGGAGGCCACGAGCTTCTGCTCCTGGACCCACTGCAGCCCATTGAAGCGATAGACGTAGGCTGCTCCGGAGTTCTTACCGCCGCCATTCTTCTTCCAGGCGCCAGCGACGATCACGTCTCCATCCACCGAGACCGTGTTACCCAACCGATCATCTGCCTTGCCGTCGCTGGCTAGGAGCTTCTGCTCCTGAACCCAGGCGGCACCGTTGTATCGGAAGGCATAGACCGAGCCGCTCTTCTCGCCATTGTCGTCGTCCCAATGGGTTCCTACGACGGCAAGGTTTCCATCCAGTTCAAGGGAGCGTCCGAAGTTGTCGCCGGCCTGGCCGTCGCTGGGCAGGAGTTTCTGCTCTTCCACCCACTGACGGCCGTCGCAGCGGTAGACAAACACAGCGCCAGAGTCCTTGCCCTGGTCGTCGTCCCACTCGGATGCGACCAAAGCAACGTTGCCATCCACCGCCATGGCCGCCGCGTAGATGTCACCTTGAGCCAGATCCGCAGGCTTGATCTTGCGCTCCCCGACGGCCACACAGTTTGGGTCTGCCTGTGGCGGGATGGGGGAGCCTGGTGGAACTTGCCGCGCACTACACGGATCTGCGAGTACGCAGGCAAGGCAACCTGCTGCGAGAATCTTGGTCAGCATCATCAGGCGGGCCCTGGATGGGCGCCAAGGCAGTAGAGCATCGTAACCTCCATGGCCGAAGTCCTGTGCCCGCAACTTGTCGGGGGGATCCCTATAGGTAGCCCAGCGCCTTCAGGCGTTCCACCATCGCAGCTGGAATCTCAATATCGCCCGATCTCGCATTGGGCAAGTGGATCACGTACACGCCAGGTGGAATGAAAACACCCTCAACCGAACTGCCGGGGTTGCGCTCTGCTTCTGTGAACAGCGTCGAGAGGTCGTCCATTTTCAGATCTCCTTGGTTGGCCAAGAACTCCAACGGCGCAGTCGTCTCCGTTCGCAAGGGACCCAAGAAGACGGGCATGCGTTCCTCCACACCGCCGTACTCGTTGGACTCCACGTAGACCCTGGCGTCTGGTGGGTCCACACGGATCTCAAAGGCGTCCTTGTCTTGGAGTAGGCCTTTCTTCACCACGTTGTCCTGCTGGGGCATGAGAAGGCACTCGATCTTCAGTCGTGTGCCACCGGGCTCGAAGTCGTAGGAGTCCATCGCCTCGAGGTCGATGGGCGTGACCTCCACGAACTGTCCATCCGTCCTCAAGGTCAAGTTCCATTGTGTGTGCTCCGTTGCCTTGCTGCTAATCCCCTGGATGATCAGCCCCGACTTCTCCGTGGATCGCTGCATGCGTAGCAACAGGTCCAATTCGGTCGCTTTCTCGGGTAGCGAATCGATGAGATTGTCCATCTCATCGGGGTCTTCCCGAACGTTGAACAGGAACTGCCGAGGTTCAGGTGCGAGCTCTTCAAAGTACTTGTAGTCGCCCAGCACAACCCCCTTTGAGACGTGCAGTACCTTCTTTCCGCCTGCAACCAGATTCAGGTCCAAGAAAACAGGGGCCGGTTCCGGCGCCGCGCCCAGCAACTGGAGGAGATCCCTCCCGGCGAGAGTCTCGGGAGCGTGGCGTTCAAGCAGGTATAGCTGG
Source organism: Planctomycetota bacterium (assembly GCA_002720975.1). Taxonomy (GTDB): domain Bacteria; phylum Planctomycetota; class UBA1135; order UBA1135. The sequence goes on from PBIX01000031.1 coordinate 24,605, forward strand.
GTCACCATCACATCCACAAGGGAGACGGGAGTGTCCACCAACTGGCCACCGTGATCCTGTCCAGGGAGTTTGAGAATCAGAGGGACCTCGACAACCTCGTTGAATAACTGAGTCCCGTGTCCGCCCCGCCCGTGGTCCAAGAACTCCTCACCGTGGTCGCTCACGAACCAGATCACCGTATCCTCGTACAGGCCCCGGTCTTTCAGTCCCTGGATGAAGTTCCCGAACTGATCATCCGAGTAGCGGATCTCGCTGTCGTAGAGCGCAATCGTGTTCTTGACCCGGCGTGCCTGAGGACGCATGGCGAGCATGCTTGCCACACCGGGAGGCCGCGGGTTGTCCGTGAAGAGTGTGTCGTAGGGTTCGATGGGGATGTTGGGCCCGTGGGGATCGATACTGTGCAGGTACAGGAAGAAAGGCTGGTCATCAGGGCGCCCATCGAGAACCTCGAAAGCGCGCTGGTTGACCTGCTCCGCTTGGATCTGCATCCAGCCTCCAACCGATGGGAGGTTCTCCCCGAGGTCCTCAAAAACGTCGTAGCCACGATTGAAACCCCAATGCTCCACTACGAAGGGATTGGTGACGAGCCCTGCGCAGAAGTACCCGATGGGGCTGAGGTACTCGCTCAGCAGTTTGGCTTGGGATGAGAGCGGGCTGCTGCGCGAGGTGGCACCGTGCTGGCGAGGATGCAGGCCGGTCAACAGCGAGCCGGTGGAAGCCTTGGTCCAAGCACTCGTGGCGTAGGCCTGCTTGAACACGATGGAGTCTTCGGCAAGGGCATCCACGCTGGGGCTCGTCTCGCGTTCATACCCGTACAGCCCAAGATGGTCCTGGCGCAGCGTATCCACCAAGTAGACAACGATGTTGGGGCGCGGTGGCGGATCCTCGCTGCTGCAGCCCGCTAGGAAGGTGGCGGCGAGCAACAGGGGGTATACGGCGTGGTTCGTGGATCTGCTGGGCATGGGCATGGGCGTGGCGTGGGTGCGGCGCCAAGGCAAGCGTACCTCGCACGAGGCACGATCCTGAGGGATCATTTCGGCAGCCTGACCCCATCCACGGTCTGGAAACCCATTCTGTTGAGATGCTTGCCTCCCTGGGCTGAGATATCGTCTAACAGTCATCTCATGTAGGCCATGATCCCTCCCGACCCTCATTCCCCGACCGTCTCGTTTTGGTCCCGGGCTCTGTCTGGTCACCCGCCTGCCCTGGAGCTGCCTACAACTACGGCGCGCTCCCCCAAGCAGTCAATCACCACCCGGCAGCTGGCTCTGGTTCTGGATGCCGAATCAGTCTCAGGGCTACAGGGTTTGGCCGCAGGTCAGGGGGCGTCACTGCAGGAAGCTCTGCTGGCCGGGGTGTTCGCCCTCATGTACCGAACCTGCGGTCAAGATGATGTGATCCTGGGCCTTGCCCGCTCGGAGGGTGTTGTGCCCCTGCGAGTGGACCTCACCGGCGATCCCAGCTTGCGGGATCTGATAAGCCGGGTGCGCACGGGCCTGGCAGGCATCGATGGCGTGGACGCCAGTCCCTTGGAAGAAATCCTCGCCAGCGTCGGCGTTGAGCGCGCAGCGGCTCTCTTTCAGGTTCTGGTGCTCCTCGAGCCGGAGGCCTCTGTTCCGGACGACTGCGCCGGCTTGGATCTCGTCTTCGATCTAGCCCACGAGGCGGAACTGAGCCTGACGTTCAATGCCGAGCTCTTCAGCGAAATCTCCATGGATCGCATGGGAGGCCACTTTGCAACCCTCCTCGGCAACCTCGCGTCGGACTCCGAGCCGGGCTTGCAGGTCGCGCAGGTTCTGACGAGCGATGAGCGCGAGCAGGTGGTCGTGGGGTGGAATGACAAGGCCATCGAGTTCCCGCTCGAGGCTACCCTGCACGGTCTCTTCGAGGAGCGGAGCCGATCCGGTCCTGACGCCATCGCGGCGACCTTCGGGGACCAGGAGCTCACTTACCGCGAGCTCGCTGCCCGCTCGAACCAGGTTGCCCGGCACCTGTCCGGGCTGGGTGTGGGCCCCGACGTGATGGTGGGCATCAGCGTGGAGCGCAGCCTTGACCTGGTAGTTGGCCTTGTCGGTCTGGCCAAGGCGGGCGGCGCCTACGTGCCCATGGATCCCGCCTATCCCATCGAGCGGCTGGCGTACATGATCCGTGACAGCCGGGTCGGCGTCATCTTGACCCAATCGCACCTGGCCAGCGGATTGCCGGCAAGCGATGCGCGCTTGGTTCTGCTCGACGAACGTTCCACGTTCGATGGCCTTGACGACTCACCTGTGGAGAGCGGCGCCGACTGCCAGAGCTTGGCTTACGTGATCTACACCTCTGGCTCCACGGGTGCGCCAAAGGGCGTGATGCTCAATCACCAGGGCCGGGTGAACAACTTCCTCGACTTCAATCGGCGCTTTGCCGTGGGACAGGGGGACGCGCTGATCGCCCTCGCCTCGCTCTCCTTCGACATGTGTGCCTACGACGTGTTCGGCACCTTGGCCGCCGGAGCGACGATTGTGCTTCCCCAGCCCGATCGCTTGCAGGATCCGGCTCACTGGGCAGAGCTGATGGGTCAGAGGCAGGTCACTATCTGGCACACCGCGCCCGCCATGCTGAAGATGCTCGTGGACTACCTGGAAGTTCACCCCGAGCGCACGCCCCAGAGCCTGCGTCTGGTACTGCTCGGCGGCGACTGGATCCCGGTGAGCCTGCCCGATCGCCTGCGCGCCCTCGTTGATGAGGTGCAGGTGATAAGCATGGGGGGGGCTACGGAGTGTTCCATGGACAGCACGATCTTCGAGGTGCTGGAGGTGGATCCAGCCTGGACGAGCATTCCCTACGGAGAGCCCATGGCCAACCAGCTGGCCTACGTCTTGGATGCAAACCTGAACCCCTTGCCAGTGGGCGTTCCGGGAGAGCTGTACCTGGGCGGAATCGGTGTGGGGCGAGGGTACCTCGAGAGGCCCGAGCTGACGGCCGAGCGGTTCCTGGACAACCCCTTCATCGAGGGTGATGGGCATCGCATGTATCGCACGGGTGATCTGGCACGCTGGATGGAAGATGGCAATCTGGAGCTCATTGGTCGCGTGGACAATCAGGTCAAGATCCGTGGCTATCGAATCGAGTTGGGTGAGATCGAAGCGCGCCTGAATGCTCATCCGGCCGTTCGGGAAGGGGTGGTGGTGACCCGCGAGGACAGCACGGGCGAGAAGGTGCTGGTGGCTTACGTCGTCCAGGATCCCGAATGGCAAGGGCCTGAAGAGGACACCGGGGATCTGGGATCCGAGCAGGTTGAGCAGTGGGAGGCCGTCTACGATCACGCCTACACGGCCCAGGCCAACGTCGAGCTAGAAGATCCGACCTTCAATATCGTCAGCTGGGATTCGTCTTACACCAACTCCGCACTGCCTCCTGAGCAGATGCGCAATTGGGTGGAGCAGACGGTGGAGCGCATCCAACGCGGCAATCCCAAGCGCGTGCTGGAGATCGGCTGCGGCATGGGCCTCTTGCTGTTCCGCATCGCTCCTTCCTGTGAACGCTACGTGGGCACGGACTTCTCCAAGGTGGCGCTCGACTACGTGGCCCGCTACCGCGAGCCACTTGGGCTTCCCCAGGTTGAGCTTGCCCGGCGGTGGGCGGATGACTTCGAGGGGGTGGAGCCCGACAGCCTCGACTGCGTGGTGCTGAACTCGATCATCCTGGACTTCCCGAGCATGGACTACCTGATGGAGGTCATTGAGGGCTCGCTGGAGGCCGTCGTGCCCGGAGGGACCATCTTCCTGGGGGATGTACGCGGGCTACCCATGCTGAACGCCTATCAGAGTTCGGTGCAGCTCTTTCAGGCTGCTGACGACCTGTCTGTTGAGGCCCTTGCCTCCCGGGTTCGGCGCCTCCTGCGTCACGAAGAGGAGCTGGTCATCGATCCGCGCTTCTTCGCTTGGCTCAAGACGCGAATGTCGAAGATCGGCTGCGTACAGATCCAGCTCAAGCGGGGTGATTTCACCAACGAACTGAACGCCTTCCGCTACGACGTGACCTTGCACGTAGGGGCTGCTTCGGTCATGGCTGAAGAAGAGGCCATCTGGCTCGACTGGCGCTCCGAGGGGCTCACTCTCGACTCCTTGCGCGAGCGCCTGGAGGCGGGCAGCGAGCAGGGACTCCTCTGCCTGCGCGCCGTTCCCAATGCGCGGGTGCTGGACGCGATTCGTTGTGCGACACGGATCGCTGAACCCGGCGATCTGGAAGATGCTGCCGCCCTGCGCTCGGCCTTGGAGCTCGCGCGGGAGCAGGAGCCCGGCTGCAATCCCGAGGATTTCTGGGCACTGGGTGAGAGCCTTGGGCTGGATGTAGATGTCCGCTTCTCAGCCGATCTGGCCTCGGGGGATTTTGATGTGACTATCGCACGCCCCGGCCACGGCAAGGCCCTGCTTTTTCCCGATGAATCAGGCCTCAATGTCGAAGCAGATCTTGAGGCGCGAGACTTCGCAAACAACCCCATGCTGGGCAAGCTCTCGCGCAAACTGGGCCCCGCATTGCGTGAGACTCTCGGCGACCAACTTCCCGAGTACATGGTTCCGCCTCTCTATGTCCCATTGGATGAGATGCCGCTCTCACCCAACGGCAAGGTGGATCGCAAGCGACTGCCTGCCCCGGATACATCACGCCCCGAAGTGGAGGCGGAGTTCACCGCACCGCGGACGGCCCTGCAAAGGGTCGTGGCTGGGGTCTGGGTCGAGGTCCTCTCCTTCGACCGCATCGGAGTTCGCGACAGCTTCTTCGAGTTGGGTGGACACTCGCTCCTGGCCGTCCTGATCCAGACCAGGCTGAACCAGATCTTCCCCTTCCAACTCACCTTGGCGGACATCTTCCAGTATCCCAGCGTGGAGCAACTGTCCGAACGCATCACCGGCCTTGGGTCCCAGGACGGCGTGAACGCAGAAGAAGTCTGCTCGATTCTGGAGTCGATCGACGAGTTATCCGACGAAGAAGTAGCTGCCCTGATGGAAGAGGACGCAGCCCCCTAGGTGTTCATCCATGACTGAACCCTCACCCAAGTCCAACCTTGCCCGCTTCGCTGAGGCAGCTGTCCACCAGTTGGAGCAAGTGGATCCGGAGCTGTCGGCGATTCTCGACAATGAATATCGCCGACAAGCCAAGGTCTTGACCATGGTGGCCTCGTCGAGCATCGCCGACCCCTCGTCCCTGATCTGCGAGGCCATGACCCCCATGAACGTGACGGCCGAAGGCTACCCGGGCCGCCGCTTTCACGCCGGTTGCCGCCACATTGATGAGATCGAGCAGCTGGCCATCGACCGGACCAAGGCGATCTTTGGAGCTCAGTTCGCAAACGTCCAGCCGATGACGGCCAGCTCGGCCAATGAGGTCGTGATGTTCAGCACGCTCAAGCCCGGAGACACGCTGCTCGGAATGGATCTGGATTCCGGTGGACACCTGACCCACGGCAGTAAGGCCTCTATTTCAGGCCAGGTCTTCAACGCAGTGGGCTATGGGCTCGACTCCAACGAGCGCCTCGACTACGACCAGGCTCATGCGCTGGCCCGCGAGCACAAGCCGAAGTTGATCATCTGCGGCACGACCGCCTACGCGCGGGAGATCGACTGGGCGCGGTTCCGCGCGATTGCGGATGAGGTGGGCGCTTACGTGCTGGCGGATATCACCCACGTTGCGGGCCTCGTGGCCGCTGGCATTCACTCCAGCCCGATCGACCACGCACACTTCACCACGACCTGCACCCACAAGCAGCTCTTCGGTGGGCGTGGGGGGCTGATCATGATCGGCAAGGACCACGATCAGCCAGCCCATGATGAGCCGGGCAAGACCTTGGCCCAGGTGATCCAAAACCGGGTCTTCCCATACTTCCAGGGCGCGCCCAACCAGAGTTCCATTGCGGCCAAGGCACGCGGCATGGGTTTTGTGGGAAGTGATGGGTTCAAGGCTGTGGCGCGTCGCATTGTGGATCTCTCCCAGGCACTTGCGGCGGCCTTCGTCGACAAGGGCTACCGGGTGATCACCGGCGGAACGGACAACCACATCGTCGTCGTGGACGTGATGCAAAAGGGCATCACGGGCGTGAACGCCGAGAAGGCCCTTGAGGACTGTGGCATCGTCGTGAACAAGAACCGTATTCCCTTCGATCAGAAGCCACCCTCCGTGACCAGTGGAATCCGCTTGGGGACCAACGGCCTGGCGATTCGCGAGATGGAACCCGAGGACATGGTCGAGTGCGTGGAGGTCATCCACGACGTCCTGAGCCACCTCGAGCAGAGCGGAGAGAAGGAGTACCGGGTCGACGCCGGTGCCGCGGCCAGGGCAGAGGCAGAGGTGGCGCGTCTATGCGCCCTACGCCCGATCCGCACCTATCCCCCAGTACAGGGCTGAGATCAACCCTTGAGGCGTGGGATCCCGCTTTGGGGGGTCTCCAGAGGGTATTTCCTTCCCATACCCTGGGCTCATGGCCCCTCATGGCCCCTCAGGGCCCCAAGAATGGCGAATGCGAGCAGGTGAGGTAGATTCTGGGGGGGGACAGAGCCTCTTTCGACCCGCCCGAATCGCCGCTCCATCCCACTTCTGGGCATAGTAGGAGCGGTTCCAGCATTCCTCGGCGGCCCGAATTGCCGATAAACCCAGCCATGGTCAACGAAACCACCCGCATCTTCAACGCCTCGATCGGGGCTTCAGCCATCACCGCCAGTTTTGAGCTCGGCCTGCTTGAGGAGATCAAGTCCAAGGGCTCCCTGGATATCGACAGCTTCTCGGCTGAAAACGACCTGAGCGTCTGGTCGGTCACCTCGATTCTGCGCGTCTTGCACCGCTTCGACATCGTGGCCGTCTCCGACGATCTGAAGACCGCCACACCAGCCACTGAATTCGACGACGCCTACGACAACAAGGGTTACTTCTTGTGGTTGATCCGAGGCTACGGGCACCTGTTGCACAACCTGGGAACCATCGTCAAGGAGAACAACTGCACCACTGACGGTATCGGCCGCGATGGCAGGTACATCGCCATGTCGGGTAGGGACTACGGCAGCAGATTCGTGGACCCCCATTTTACCGAGGTCATGAATGCCGAGCCGTTCAAGGTGGCGGCGGACCTGGGCTGCGGCAGTGCGGAGCGCCTCATGGGTCTGGCACGCGCCAATCCGGAATTCCGTGGCGTGGGTGTCGAAGTCAACAAGGGCGCCGTGGACCTTGCGCGCCGGGCCATCGACAAGGCTGGGCTGGCCGATCGCGTCCAGGTTGTTCACTTCGACGTGAAGAACCTCGTCTACCAGCCGGAGTTCGAGGACGTGGAGGTGCTGTTCTGCTTCTTCATGGGCCATGACCTGTGGCCACGCCCAAATTGTCTCAGGGCCTTTCAGTCCATTCGCGCCTCCTTCCCCAGCCTGAAGCGGTTCCTGTTCAGCGATACCTACCGCTCGGACCTGCCCGTCCCCGGGGACACGCCGATCTTTACCTTGGGCTTTGAGTTCACCCACGACCTCATGGGCCAGTTCATTCCCAACGTGGCTGAATGGCAGGAGCTCTTCGAAGAGGCCGGTTGGACCTGCAAGGCCCAGCACGACCTCTCCATCGCCTACAGCGCCATTTTCGACCTGCGCCCGAACCCCGAGGCCTCTGCCTAGGCCAACGGCTCCGTCCAAAGATCTTCACCGCTACATGCTTCCATGGGTTCCGCAGGATTTCCCCTGTCCGTTCAACAGCGCCGCCTTCTGGGCGGCGTTGCCCGTGGACACGAATCCGTAGCACCTGCGATCTGCCGCGTAAAACTCAGCGGCAGGTTGCAGGTAGAGGCGCTGCACCAAGCCCTCTCGGATGTGGCAGGCACCTACGAGATCCTGCGCACGGAGGTCCGCACTGAGGGAGCGGACGCTCAGCTCTTGCAGTTCATCCATGAAGGGGATGGGGTCCAGGAAGTGGCGGGTGCCGCGGATCTGACGGCCGAGATTCAAGCCAGGGGGTGGGGCCTTCACTTCCACCTGCTGGCGTTGTCCGCGGAGGAACATGAGCTCCAGCTGGGCCTCCCCGCCGCAATGGCTGATGCGGTGAGCCTCACGAACCTGGTGACAGAAATCTGCCAGGCCTATGGCGAGCGCTGCGCGGGGCGTGAACCAGCGGGTGACGCCATGCAGTACCTGGACATCGCGGAGTGGCAGGACGAACTGGTGCGCTCGCCGGAGTCCGCCCCTGGTCGCGCCTACTGGGCCGACCGTGACCTCACGCTTGGGGCTGACGTGGAACTTCCGTTTCAGATGGAGGCGGGTGCAGGATCGGCGATGGCCACCTTTGCCTGCACCCTGGATGGGGACGAAGCTGCGGCGGTGGTTCAAGCGGCGCAGGAAGCGCAGTCGGATGCATCGGCGTTGTTGCTTGCTGCATGGGTTGGCCTCCTGCGCCGCATGACTCTGAGCAGTGACGTGCTCGTGGGGGTGTGCGTTCCCGGTCGAGGCTACGAGGAGCTTGAAGATCCCCTGGGCCTGCTGGCGCGCACCCTGCCCATTGGTGTGGATCTGTCCGCTGATCCCACCTTCGCCGAGCTGACCAAGCAGGCCTCCAATGCCCTCTCCGGTGCCATGGCCTGGCAGGATTGCCTGCAGCCGGAAGATCTGGGACTGCCGGACTGCCTGCCTTTCGGGTTTGAGGCTCGCCCGGCCACCGGCAGCGCGAGGGCTGCCGACGTGGAGTTCTCCATCCTGGAGCGCCAGACCCGGGCCGAACCTCAACGCTGCCACCTGCTCATCCAGGAGCAGGCCACAGGATTCGATCTTCAATGGCACTACGACAGCACACTCTTCACCCCTGCGTTGATCGAGCGTCTCTGCGGCCAGTACCAAGCTCTGTTGCGCAGCGCCGTAGCAGACGCCTCCACACCCCTCTCACAGCTGGAGATCATCAGTGCCGGAGAGCGGAAACAGCTCATCGTGGACTTCAACGATTCAACGGCGGACTACCCGAGAGGTCAGTGTGCACATCATTGGTTTGAGGAGTACGTGCGAACCACTCCCGACTCTACGGCCGTGCGGCAAGGCGACCAGGTCCTGACCTACGCCCAGCTCGATGCCCGGGCCAATCAACTGGCGCACCAGCTGCAGGAAATGGGCGTGGGTCCGGACGTCATGGTGGCCCTGTGCATTGATCGTTCGTTGGACATGGTCGTGTCCATCTTGGGCATCCTGAAAGCTGGCGGTGCCTACGTGCCCGTAGATCCGACCTACCCCACGGACCGCATCCAGTTCATCATCGAGGACACCAGCGCCCCCGTTCTCGTGACCCAATCCCGTCTGGCCTCTCAGTTCAGCGGGGGGGATGCCCAGCTCCTGTGCATGGATGGGGACCGCGAGACCCTCGACGCACGTCCGACAACGGCACCCGCTTGTGCCGCAGGACCGGGCAGCCTCGTCTACGTGATCTACACCTCGGGCTCCACGGGTAAGCCCAAGGGCGTTGTGATCACCCACGAGAAGTTGGTCATTTCGAACAACGCGCGCATGCAGGCCTTTGGTCACTGCCCCGAGGCGTTCCTGTTGCTCTCGTCCGTAGCCTTCGACAGCTCCGTGGTGGGAATCTTCTGGAGCCTGTGCGGTGGGGGCTCCCTGCTGCTCATGCCCGAGGGTCTTGAGAAGGAGATCGAGCGCATCCCGGCCTACATTGCCGAGCATGGTGCCTCCCACCTGCTGACCCTGCCCTCGTTCTACAGGCACATCCTCGAGCAGTGTCAGCCCGACCAGCTGTTGGGCATGCGTGCGGCCATCGTGGCGGGCGAAGCCTGCCCTTTGAAGATGGTCGAGCACCACCGCCAGCTGCTCCCGGGAGTGGGCCTGTTCAGTGAGTACGGAGCCACCGAGACGACAGTGTTCAGCTCCGTCTATAACTGCCTCAAGCAGACCGAGCCCATTGCGCCCCTCGGCGATCCCATCGACAACATGCAGATGTACGTTCTCGATGAGTACCTCCACCCGTGCCCCATCGGCCTCCCTGGCGAGGTGCACTTTGGTGGCCCCGCCCTGGCCGTGGAGTACCTGAAGCGCCCGGAGCTGACGGCTGAGCGCTTCATCCCCAATCCCTTCCGGCAGGGAGCCGACGAACGCCTCTACAAGTCCGGCGATCTGGCCCGCTTCACTGAGAGCGGCGAGATGGAGTTCCTGGGTCGGCTCGACAACCAGGTCAAGATCCGTGGATTCCGCATTGAACTCGAAGAGATCGAGGTGGCCCTCGTGAAACACGCTGCGGTCAAGGAAGCTGCCGTCTTGGCGCTGGCGGACCTGGGCGAAGAGAAGCGCCTGGTGGGCTACGTCTTCTTCGAGACGGGCCAGAAGGCCAGCGTCGCGGAGCTGCGTGATTTTCTCCTCGAGACCCTGCCAGACTTCATGCTGCCCGCCGTCTTCGTGTTCCTGGACGACATGCCGCGCACTCCCAACGGCAAGGTCGATAGGAAGGCGCTGCCTGAACCCGGCAGCGAGCGGCCGGAGTTGGAGAGCCGATTCGAGGCCCCCGCGAGCGAAGTCGAGCGAGGCCTCGCGGGCATCTGGGCTGACGTGTTGGGCATCGAGAAGGTGGGGGTGAACGACAACTTCTTCGAGCTTGGCGGCGATTCCATCCTCAGCATCCAGGTCGTGTCCCGGGCAGGTCAGGCCGGCATCAAGATCACGCCGCGCCAGGTGTTCGAGAATCAGACCATCGCCGAGTTGGTGGCTGTGGCCGATCTGGACGCCGCCCCGGCTCCCGAAGAAGAGCAGGGGTCTGTTCAGGGGCCGGCACGCCTGACCCCCGTGCAGCACTGGTACTTCGATCTAAACCTGCCGCGCCCCCAGTACTGGAACATGCCCATGCTGCTTGAGTTGCGGGGCGACGTGGATGCCGCGCATTTGCAGCAAGCTCTCGAGGCCCTCGTCTCCCACCACGATGCCCTCCGCAGTCGCTTCGTGCAGGAAGGGGGCGAGTGGAAACAACGCGTTGAACGCGATCAGTCTGGCGAACTTCTTGTCCGAGAAGACCTGAGCGACCTTGCCCCCGAGCAGCAAGCCGAGGCCTTCGAGGCGTTGGGCGTCCGCCATCAGGCCGCTCTGGATCTGGAGCAGGGTCCAATCCTGCGCGCCGTTCTCGTCAAGCGTGGGCAAGCCCAGCCTGATCGCCTGCTCTGGATCGTGCACCACCTGATAATCGATGGGGTTTCTTGGCGCATCCTCCTCGAGGATCTCGAGCAGGCCCTCGATCAGATCGAGCGCGGCGAGGCGGTTGTCCTGCAGTTCAAGACCACCTCATTCCAGCGCTGGTCCGAGTGCTTAGCCGAGTACGCGAACACTTCGGAGCTGGCCGAGGAGGCTCGGTTCTGGTCCCATCTGGCCGAAGCGGACATCGCCGAACTGCCCATCGACCACCCCGGGGGAGATAATCTGGAATCCTCAGCCAGGCGCGTGCGGACGAGTCTGAGCCAGGATCTGACCCGCTCCCTCCTGAGCGAGGTCCCGCGTGCCTACAACACCCAGATCAACGACGTACTGCTCACAGCGCTGTCTCGCGCATTTGTCAATTGGATGGGGGGGCACTCGGTGCTCTTCACCTTGGAAGGCCACGGCCGCCAGGAGATTCCTGCTCAGGTCGACCTGTCCCGCACGGTGGGTTGGTTCACCAGTGACTATCCCGTACTCCTGAAGTCGGACAGCGGGGAGTTCGATCCGGGGGCCTCCTTGCAGGCCACCAAGCAACAACTCAAGGCCATTCCGAGCCAGGGTTTCAGCTACGGGCTGGGGCGCTATCTGAGCGAGGACGAGGGCCTCCGTCATTCGCTCGCGGATCTCCCCGTGCCCGCTGTGGGCTTCAACTACCTGGGCCAGTTCGATCAACTCTTCGGGAAGGATGCGCGCTTCGGTTATTGCGACGAGTCCGTCGGTCCCGCCCTGGGCCCCGACGGCAAGCGGATCTTCGTACTCGAGGTCTACGGCCGGGTCAGCGAAGGCCGGTTGCAGTTCGAGTTCGAATACAGCGAGAGCCTGCACGAACCCAGTACCATCGAAGCCCTGGCCGATGACTTTTCGGACAGCTTGGAGCAGATCATCCGCCATTGCCTCGCCATCGACACGGGTGAGTTGGACACCTCGGAGTTCAGTGAATTTGACTGGAGCGCGAGCGAACTCTCCAGCATCATGGACGCTATCAGCGATTCCCAAGACCCAGAGGGGGGTGACGCATGAGCACCACCGACAATCCCCGCGAGTGGACCGGATTCGAGATCGCGATCATCGGGATGGCGGGCCGTTTTCCGGGGGCCAAGAACGTGGAAGGGTTGTGGGCCAATCTGCGGGCAGGCGTGGAGAGCATCTCGGTGCTGACCGACGAGGAGTTGCTTGCCGCCGGTGAGGATCCAAAGAACCTGGAAGATCCGGCCTACGTACGCGCGGCTTCCAGACTGGCGGACATAGATCAGTTCGACGCGGGCTTCTTCGGCATGACCCCGCGCGAGGCGGAGCTGACCGATCCTCAGCAGCGATTGTTCCTGGAGCACGCCTGGGTCAGCCTGGAGAGCGCGGGCTACGACCCCGACCGCTGCCCCGGACCCGTGGGCGTCTTCGGCGGGGTGAGCCAAAGCGGCTACTTCATCAAGAACCTGCTGACCAATGAGAAGGTCGATCGCGGCTCTCTGCCCGTTCTCTTCGGCAACGGCAACGACTTCCTTGCAACGCGGGTCTCCTACAAGCTGGGCCTGAAGGGGCCCGCCCTCGACGTGCAGACCAGCTGCAGCTCTTCCCTGGTGGCGGTGCACCTGGCGTGCCAGTCCCTGCTCGCCGGCGAGTGCGACATGGCGCTCGCGGGTGGTGTGGGCCTTGTCGTGCCGCAGGGCCGTGGGTACCTGCATCAAGAGCAGGGCATCTACTCTCCGGACGGGCACTGCAGGGCATTCTCCGCCCAGGCCGAGGGGACGGTGGGGGGCAGCGGCGTAGCCCTCGTCACCCTGCGTCGCCTCGAAGACGCCATCGAGGCCGGGGACAACATCCTGGCCGTCATCAAGGGTTCGGCCATCAACAACGACGGAGCGGACAAGGTGGGCTACGCCGCGCCCAGCGTGGACGGCCAGACCGAGGTCGTGCGCAGCGCCTTGGCCATGGCCGACGTGAGGCCCGACAGTATCGGGTACGTCGAGAGCCATGGAACAGGGACGGCGCTCGGCGATCCGATCGAAATCGCGGCCCTGACCGCCGCGTTCCGCGAGCAGACCGAGCGGACCGACTTCTGCCGCCTCGGCTCCATCAAGACCAACATGGGTCATCTGGACTCCGCCGCTGGCGTCACGGGGCTCATCAAGGCCGCACTGGCGGTCCACCACGCCGAACTGCCCCCCAGCCTGCACTGCGATGAACCCGACCCGCAGATCGACTTCCCGAGCACTCCTTTCCGCGTTCAGACCGAGCTGGAGAACTGGGAGTGCGAGGGTCCGCGACGCGCGGGGGTGAGTTCCTTCGGCATCGGTGGCACCAATGCTCACGTGATCGTGGAGGAGCCCCCTGGCCGGGAGGTCAGCGAGGAAGCGGGGGAGCAGCAGCTGGTCGTTCTCTCCGCGCGCACCTCCAAGGCCCTCGAGGGGGCCTCTGCAGAGTTGAGCGATTTCCTCGAGGGCAAGGACTCACTCTCCCTGGCCGATCTAGCCTGGACGCTGCAGACCGGCCGCAAGGACTTCTCCGTGCGCCGCGCCCTACGCGCGACGGACGTCAGTGACCTGCGTACCCAGCTGGCCGGTGGCGAGGGCGCGCGCACCATGACCGAAGAGGCGCATCAGCGTTCGGTTGTGTTCCTTTTTCCAGGACAGGGCGCGCAGTACGCGAACATGGGCCGCGGGCTCTACGAGTCCCTGCCGGCATTCACAGCCGAGGTGGACACATGCTGCGAGCTCCTCCAGCCTCACCTTGGCCTGGATCTACGCGCAGTGCTCTTTCCGGCTCCGGGTGCTGAAGAGCAGGCGAGCGAACAACTCAAGCAGACCTGGCTGACCCAGCCGGCCCTGTTCGTGATCGAGTACGCCCTGAGCCGGGCCTGGATGCAGTGGGGCGTGAAGCCCGGGGCCATGATCGGCCACAGCATCGGGGAGTACGTGGCGGCCGCATTGGCGGGCGTCTTCTCACTTGAGGATGCGATTGCCCTGGTGGCCGCGCGCGGCAAGCTCATGCAGGACCTGCCGGAAGGGGACATGTTGGCCGTGTCCCTACCGGAGGCAGAAGTCGAGCCGCACCTTGGCGCGGAGCTTTCCTTGGCGGCCGTCAACGAGCACACCTCCTGCGTGGTTTCCGGACCTGCGGCGGCTATAGCCGCCTTGGCCAAATCACTTGAGGAGAAGGGAGTCGCCACCCGTGCCCTGCACACCTCCCACGCTTTCCACTCAGCGATGATGGATCCCATCCTCGACGAGTTCACGGAGCGCGTGCGCCAGGCTGATCCCCAGGCACCCTCCTTGCCTTTCGTTTCCACCCTCACCGGAACCTGGATCCGGGAGGAGGAAGCAACCGATCCAGGCTACTGGGCAAGACATCTACGCCAAACCGTGCGTTTCGCGGACGGCTTGGAGACCCTGCTTGAGGAGCCGGGGCGGGTCTACCTGGAGGTTGGCCCCGGAACGACCCTCTCGACCCTGTCCACGCGCATTGCCCGCAAGAGCGAGCACCCCGCCGGCAGCAGTCCGGGAGTCTTCCAAGCGTCCATGCGCCACCCGCGTGAGGACACACCCGATGGTGACTGTCTCCTGGATGCACTGGGGCAGTTGTGGGTGGCGAGGGTGCCGATCGACTGGCAGGCAGTGCATGGGGGTGTGCCGCGGCGTCGTGTCGCCCTGCCCGGGTACGCCTTCCAGCGCAAGCGCTATTGGATCGAGCCTGGGACGGGTGCCTTGGCCGGCACGGTCGGCAAGAAGAAAGACGTCAGTGACTGGTTCTATCAGGCCTCGTGGCGCCGCCGAACGGGCACGCTCCAGAGCCAGGGCACCAAGGTGCCCAAGCGTGTATTGCTTCTTGCTGAGGAAGGAAGTGCGAGTGCAGAGCTTGCTGATAACCTGAAGGGCCTCGGGAGCGAAGTGATCTGTGTGCATCCGGGCGAGACCTTCAGTTTCGGGGACGGGGGTAACTTCACCCTGCGCCCCGGCGAGCGCAGGGATTACGACGTCTTGGCTGGCGCGCTGATGGACCAAGAGCAGCGCCCCGATGCGGTCTTTCATCTGTGGAGCCTTGCGGCGGTCAGTGATGATTCGCTGGATCGCGGCTTCTTGAGTGTATTGTTCCTTACCCAGGCCTTGGCCGGTGACGTGCCGCTAGATGTCACCATCGTGACCACCGGAACGGCTGATGTCTTTGGGGATGAAACGCTCCAGCCCGACAATGCCACCCTGGTTGGGTTGGCGCGGGCTATCACCCAAGAGTGCAAGACTGTCCGCTGCCGAGTGATCGACTGGACGGGGGATGCAGCGGGTTCAGCTCTGGCGGCGGAGTTGACTACCGAATGCGACGAGGAGTTGGTCGTCTGCCGCGGCGCCCACCGCTGGGTGCGCTGGTACGAGCCTGTTCCCGTGGGCGGCGAAGAGGTCGCACCCCTGCGCACCGGCGGCCACACCCTAGTTGTTGGAGGGCTCGGTTCCGTGGGCTTGGAAGTGGCCCGCTGCCTGGGAGCCGCCGAGCAGGCGAAGCTGACCCTTATCGGCAGGAGCACCTTCCCTGGTCGCCATGCTTGGGGTGAGTGGGTGGATTCCCATGATGGCGACGACGAGACCTCGCACGCCATTCTCATCCTGCGGGAACTCGAGAGCGGCGGCAGCGAGGTTAACGTCCTGCAAGCTGACGTGACGGATCCGTCGAGCCTAGCCGCAGCGGTCCAGATCGCGGAAGCACAGTTCGGTTCCCTGTCGGGTGCCGTACACGCCGCTGGCGCGGCGAAGAACATGGCCCTCTTGCAGGATACCACACGCGAACAGGTAGAGGAGCAACTACACCCCAAGGTGGCCGGTCTCAAGGCCCTAGAGGAAGTACTCGGAGATCGCGCCCTGGACTTCTGTCTGATTCAGTCATCCCTTGCATCGTGCATGGGCGTTTACGGAATGGTCGGCTACGTGGCTGCCCACGATTGGGTGGACACTTTCGTGACTCGTCACAATCGGAACGCTCAAACCCAGTGGATGAGTGTGAACTGGGATCACTGGTTGACCTGGAAGGAGCCTGAGTTCCTACACGACCAGGGCGACGAAGCGTTGTACATGGAGCGCAAAGAAGGGGCGGAGGCCATGCGCCGTGTATTGGCTCTACCCGCGGGAACGCAGCTGCTTGTATCCACAGGGGATCTGCAGGCCCGCATCGAGGGCGCCATGCACGGCGGGATGGACCTGGATTCCGAGGACCTGCACGAGCGACCCGATCTCGCCAGTGATTATCAGGCGCCCAGCACGCCGGCCGAGCAGGTTCTGGTGGCCGCATGGGGCGAGGTGCTCGGCATCGCTCAGATAGGCGTGCACGACAACTTCTTTGAGCTGGGCGGGGATTCGGTCATCGGCTTGCAGGTCGTCTCCAGGGTGGCGCAGCAGGGTTTCAAGGTCGTGCCCGCACAGATTTTCGAGCATCCGACCATCGCGGGACTCGCAGGCGTGGCCCAGAGTCAGCAAGTGAGCCAGATATCCCAGGGGGAGGTGAGCGGCGATCTTGAACTGCTTCCGATCCAACACTGGTTCTTCGAGCAGCAGGTTCCCACGCCGGACCACTTCAACCTGCCCATGCTCTTCAATCTTCCGCATGGGGCGCAGGCCGAGCACGTGCAGACTGCACTGGATGCAGCCGTGGCCCACCACGACGGGCTTCGCGCGCGCTTCTGTTCGGAAGGAGATTCCGTATCGGTATGTCACTCGACCAATGCCGGAGGTTGTGAGGTGGAAGTGGTCGACCTCTCTTCGATGGGGAGTGAGGACGCAAGCAAGGTGGTCGCGTCACGAGCAGCGGCACTCCATGGTTCGCTCGACATGCAGATGGGGCCGATCATGAAGGCGGCGCTCTTTACCCACGGTCAGACCGCTGCCCCCGAGTTGCTCTGGGTCATGCACCACCTCGTGGTGGACGCGGTGTCCTGGAGAATCCTGATGGAGGACGTTCAAACGGCCTTGGGTCAGTTCAGCAAAGGCGAGGAGTTGAGCTTGCCACCCAAGACGACTTCCCTTCAGGACTGGACCTCAGGCCTAAAGCGCTACGCGACCTCAGAGGATCTGACCAAGGAGCGCGAGTTCTGGAGTGGGTTGGCAGAGGCGAAGGTCGCACCCCTGGGCGTGGATTTTGACAACGGGCCCAATGACACCGCCTCCTCGAGGACCTTGCGAGGGGAACTGGATACCGACATGACCAAGGCCCTGCTCCAAGACGTACCTGGCGTGTATGGGACGCGGGTGGACGAGGTACTGCTGACGGCATTGGTGCGCGGCATGAAAGAAAGTACGGGAGTCGACCAACTGCTTGTAGACCTTGAAGGTCATGGGCGGGAGGACGTCGTGCAAGGCGCGGATCTCTCCCGGACGGTGGGGTGGTTGACGACTCTCTATCCCGGCCTGGTGTCCAGCGCGGGCTGTGCGGGCCCAGGTGAGGCCCTCAAGCAGGTCAAAGAGCAAGTGCGGGCCATTCCTCACCATGGCGTTGGGTTTGGCGTGTTGCGCTATCTCTCAGAGGATGCGTCCTTGCGCGAGACGCTCGCAGCGCTACCGGCGCGGGACATCAATTTCTTGTATCTGGGACAGTTCGGGTCCAAAGCCGCAGACGAGAAGGGGACAAGCATGCGCCTCCTGGAAGAGCGCAGCGGCGAGCCCTGTAATCCGAAGATGCTGCGCGAGTACCTCCTGGAGTCCGTGGTCTTTGTGAGTGAAGGCAAGCTGCACCTTGAATTGTCCTACAGCGAGAACCGCCACGAAAAGGCCACGGCACAAGGGATTCTCGATGCGTTTCTGGCAGCCCTGATCGAATTGATCGAGCACTGCAAGGATCCCACGGCCGGTGGTCACACACCCTCAGACTTCCCCGGGGCGCGGGTGAGCCAGGCCAGTCTGGATAAACTCCTCTCCAAGATTGGCCGCAAGGGGCCCGGCTCGGACGGCACCCAATGAAGCTCTTCGCGTTCCTACTGAAGAGCAATGCCTCTCATCTGCGCTGGGCTGTGCTTGTCAGCATCATCAGCGGGGTCACTTCCACGGGGCTGATCGCCATGGTGCACCACATCTGGGAGGGGGCGCTATTCAGCTCAATGCCCTGGGCCTGGACCTTTCTGGGAATGATCATCGTTACCGTTGGCAGCGGTGTCATCGGGCAGGTCATGGTGCTGGACCTTGCTTTCCGTGCGGTGGTGGACCTGCGCATGGAACTGAGCGGGCGCATCCTGGCCACTCCCCTACGCCGTATCGAAGAGATCGGGGCCCCGCGACTCTATGCCACCCTCACCGAAGACGTGAACACCCTGGCGCGAGTCTTGCCAGCCATCCCGAGGGTGATCATCGACTTGACCACCTTGATTGCGGGTGTGGCCTACATGGCCTGGTTGTCATGGAAGGCGTTTATCATCGTCTCCATATTCGCCACTGTGGGCATCCTGGTGCACAAGGTAATTCTGTGGCGCGCCCTGGGCCACATGCGCGCGGGCCGGGAGGTTTTCGATCGAGTCTTCCAGAGTTTTCGTGCTCTGCATGATGGCGTGAAGCAACTGAAGCTCAATCGTCAACGCCGGACGACTTTCATGCGCGATGAAATGAAGGGCGGGCTCGAGCGGCTGCGGATCGTGTCTTTGGCTGGGCGTAAGCTCCTGATCGGGGCAGAGAGCAGCACGCGCCTGTTGTTCTTCATTATTCTTGGTGTGCTGATCTTTGTTGTGCCCGTTATTGCAGAGACGGAATCGAATCCCGACGCTCTCGCTAACCTGACGGGCTACATCGTCATGTCCGTCTACTTGTATCGACCGATGGGGACTCTCATGGCGGTCGTACCGGAGATGGGGAATGCGATAGTTGCCCTGCAGAAGATCGAGGACATCGGCCTTGCACCTCAATCACGTGCGGAGCCGGTGAAGGATTCGGGCGACCCCCTTGAATGGGAGACTCTGGAGTTGGTGGGTGGGAAATTCAGCTTCACCCGCGGGGAGGATGACAAGGAATTCACGGTGGGTCCCGTTGACCTGAGTTTTAACCCTGGGGAGATCCTCTTCGTGATAGGAGGCAACGGGAGCGGCAAAACGACCTTGGCCAAGGTACTTACCAGCCTCTACCCCCTTGACGAGGGCGAGCTCCGTCTGGATGGCGCTGTCATCGACGAGGAGAACAAGGAGCGCTTCCGCGAGTTGTTCTCGGTCGTGTTCTTCGATTTCCACCTATTCCCGGACCTGATGGGTGCTGGGGGCGGAGACCTGGATGCTCAGGCGGGCGTCTACCTGCGGGAGCTACAACTTGCAGAGAAGGTCAAGGTGGAGGATGGACGCCTGTCCACCGTCGAACTTTCTCAGGGCCAGCGTCGTCGACTGGCACTGCTCGGCGCCTACCTGGAGGACCGTCCCTTCTACGTCTTCGACGAGTGGGCCGCCGATCAGGACCCGGAGTTCCGCGAAGTGTTCTACACCAAGATCCTTCCGGACCTGAAAGGGCGCGGCAAGACCGTGTTCGTTATCACCCATGACGATCGCTATCTGCGCTACGCAGATCGTTGCCTGAAGCTCAAGGACGGCCAAGTGTGCCACGAGACGATCTCGCGCGGAGAAGTCAGTGAGTAAGCCCAGCGACTCCAACCTGTCAGCAGGGCCGCCCAATCTGCAGGTGCGCCACAAAAACACCGAGGCGGTGTTCACGGGCTGCGTAGAGACCGTCGAATTGGATGACGGCTACGGCTTGTGCTATCCCGACACGCCAGCCTGGGAGGAGAAGCTGGAGGCGTTTATGTCGGATTGGCGAGTCGGTAGTCCGAACATGCATTTCAGCTTGCGGCGCGAAGTCGATACCCATCGGGTCTGGTTGGAGATCACCGGCCCCGAGGGCACCAAGCAGTTTGTGGAGGGTGCGCGCTACATGTTGACTTCGCACCTCAATCCGGCGGGCTCGTTGATGTTCAGTTTGCGCCATGGATTGCGTTTCCTGACCAGCCCGCTGCGTTTGAAACCGGACTTCGTGGTGATCGGCGCCAAGAAATGCGGGACCACCGCCCTGTACGACTACATGACCCAGCACCCCGCCATCGCGCCGGCGCTGAAGAAAGAGATCTACTACTTCAACGCTTTCCACGGTCGCAGCCAGTACTGGTATCGCGCGTTCTTCCCGACACTCTTCGAACGCATGATGGCGGAGGGCCGGACTGGCCAACCATTTCTCACCGGAGAAGCCACGCCCGACTACCTCTATCAGAGGGAGTGTCCCGAGCGTGTCCGTCATCTGATTCCCAAGGCCCAGTTGATCGCAATCCTGCGTAATCCGGTGGATCGGGCCTACTCCTTCTACAACCACAACCTGCGCGCAGGGCTGGAGACACTCTCCTTCGAGGCCGCCATCGATGCAGAGGAGGAGCGCCTCGCAGAGGAGCGCGAACGCATGGTGGATCCCGATCGCGAGAATGGCTTCGCGTTCATGAACTACTCCTACAAGGCGCGCGGGGTCTACATGGACCAGCTCGCAAAGTGGGCCGATGTCTTCCCCGGCAAACAGCTGCTCGTGCTGCGCACCGAGGACCTCCACGCGGATCCCGAAGCCACCCTGCGCAAGGCCTTTGACGCCCTAGACCTGCCGTACCACGCCCCGAGCCAGTTCCGCAAGATCAACACTGCCCCCTACGACCCCCTGGAGCCCCACGTGCGACGCAAGCTCGAGGACCACTTCGCACCGCACAACGCCCGTCTGGCGGAATTCCTGGGAACGGACCCGCTTTGGTAGAAGAGCGCAGCGACGAACCCATGGAAAACGTCCAGGACATCTACGAGCTGTCGCCGATGCAGCACGGTCTGCTGTTTGACAGCGTGACCGCCGGCGACTCGGGGATGTACCTGATCCAGCTCGAGTATTTCTTCAAGGGCAAGCTGTCCGTGCCCGAGTTCGAGCGCGCCTGGCAGCAGACGATCGATCACAACCCGATCCTGCGCACGTGCTTCCACTGGGAGGGCATGCCCAAGCCGTTGCAGGTGGTGCAGAACGATGCGGAGCTCTCGCTGACCTTCGAAGACTGGTCGGAGCTCTCGGCCGAGGAGCGGGAGCAGCGGGCCACCGAGTTTCGTGAGGCAGACAGGCGTCGAGGCGTCGAGTTTGAAAACGCACCACTGATGCGCCTGGCGCTGTTTCAGGAGGGTGAAGACGCGTTTCGCCTGGTCTGGACGTTCCACCACATCCTGATGGAGGGCTGGTCGGCCTCGCTTGTCCTGGCCGAAGTGCGCACCCGCTACAGCGCCCTCGTGTCCGGAGAGACTGCGACGGTCGCAGAGCATCGATCGTATCGAGACTTCGTCTCCTGGTTCCAGGAGCAGGATCGCGCCACGGCGGAGGCCTACTGGCGTTCCGAACTCGAGGGACTCGAGAGTCCCACGCACCCGGGAATCGACAGGTCTTCCAGTGGCATGCACGCACCGGTGCGCGAGTTCGACGAGCGCAGGCTCGAACTCAGCGCGGAGGCGTCGCAAGCCTTGCTGTCCTTCGCCAAGAACCACTCGCTCACGCTGAACACGCTCATGCAAGGCGCCTGGGCGGTACTGCTCTCGCGCTATGCAGGTGAACAGGACGTCGTGTTCGGCACGATGGTCTCCGGCCGTTCCGTCCCACTGGAGGGCGTCGAGACGATCATTGGCCTGTTCGTGAATCTGCTGCCGACACGGGTCGGCGTGGGAGCGGACGAGGCCCTTGTCGGCTGGCTCCAACGGCTCCAGGAACGGCAGGTCCGCCAGCGCGAGTTCGAGTATCTCTCTCTGACCGACGTGAAGCGTTGGAGCGACGTACCGGCCGGCCTGCCGCTCTTCGAGAGCCTGCTCGTCTTCGAGAACTGGGCTGGCGACCTCACCGTCGCAGACTGGGCGCCGGGGCTAGAGGTCCGCGACGTCCGGGGCCATCACGGTTCGCCGGGCCACCCGATGATGCTCACCGTCGTGCCGGGTCCGCAGCTCAGCATGACCATCACCTACGACCGGCACCGGTTCGACGCTGACGCGATCGAGCGCCTGCTCGCCAACCTGAACGTGTTGCTCGAGGCTCTGCCCGTCGATCCGGATCGACGCCTGGCAGACCTGCCGCTCCTGAGCGAAGCCGAAGGCAAGCTGCTCGACGGGTTCAACGACACGGCCACGGATGACGGGATGGCGGGGTGTGTGCACGAGCAGGTGGCGGCCCAGGCTGTCCTGCGGCCCGACGCCGTGGCGCTGCGCTTCGAGCAGCGCGTGCTCAGCTATGCAGAGCTGAGAGACATGGTGCAAGGCATGGCTGCAAGGCTGAGTCGTGAAGGCGTCGGGCGCGGCTCCATCGTCGCGCTGTGCGTCGACCGTTCGCCGGAGATGGTGGCGATGCTGCTGGCGGTACTCGAGCTCGGTGCGGCGTATGTTCCTCTCGATCCGGCCTACCCGGCCGCGCGGATCGCCTACATCCTCGAGGATTGCGGCGCTTCGGTGCTGGTCACGGAGACGGACATCCTCTCCGAACTGGCCGATCACGGGGCGCGGGTCATCCTGCTCGACGCGCCCGGCGAACCCGGTGCGGATGGCTCGGCACCGAGCGGCGACGCGACAGCCTTCTCAGGCGAAGAACTCGCCTACGTGATCTACACATCCGGCTCAACGGGCAACCCCAAGGGCGTTGAGGTGACGCACCGCTCACTCAGCAACTTTCTCGACTCGATGCGACGCGAGCCGGGTCTGACGGCTGACGATGTGCTGGTCGCGGTCACGACGCTCGCGTTCGACATCGCCGGGCTCGAGCTCTATCTGCCGCTGACCACCGGAGCGCAGCTCGTGCTGGCGAGCCGCAGCGCCNCGGCAGACGCCTCGTCGCTGACAGCTCTGCTGGAGGACACCGGNGCCACCGTCATGCAGGCCACGCCTGCAACTTGGCGCATGCTGATCCAGGTCGAGTGGCCGGGGCGGCGAGGGCTCAAGGTGCTCTGCGGGGGCGAGGCCTTGCCGCCCGAACTCGTTACCGATCTGCGACCCCTGTGTCGTGAGTTGTGGAACATGTACGGCCCCACGGAGACGACGATCTGGTCTGCTCTGACCCGCGTCGAATCCGGCGAGCGGGTCACCGTCGGTCGGCCCATCGGCAACACACAGGTGCACATCCTCGACGACACGCTCGCACGGCTGCCCATCGGCGTCACGGGCGAGCTCTACATCGGCGGCGCCGGACTGGCGCGTGGCTATCGGGGCCGCGCGGACCTGACGGCCGAGAAGTTCCTGCCGGATCCCTACCGTGACGACGCGAGCGCGCGCATCTACCGGACCGGTGATCTGGCTCGCCTGCATCCCGATGGTGCGCTCGAGATCCTGGGGCGGATCGATCACCAGGTGAAGATCCGGGGTTTTCGTATCGAGCTGGGCGAGATCGAGGCGACCCTCGCGCGCCACGACGGGATCGCCGAGACCGTTGTCCTGGCTCGCAATGACGGTCGCACGGGGACGCGGCTGGTGGCGTACCTGGTGAGTCCCGTGGGGGTCTCGCCCGACCTCGGTGAGCTTCGGACAGCGCTGCGCGAGAGCCTGCCGGAGTACATGGTGCCGGCGGTGTTCGTGCCGCTGGACGAGATGCCGCGCACACCGAACGGCAAGCTGGACCGGAGCGCACTTCCGGCGCCGGACGCTCTGCGCCCGCAGCTTGAACAGGGATTCGAGGCGCCGCGCACTCCCGTGGAGAAGAAGATCGCCGAGATCTGGCTGACCGTACTGGACGTCGATCGGGTCGGCGTCCACGACAACTTCTTCGACCTGGGCGGTCACTCGCTGCTGTTGCTGCCGGTCACCGACGAGTTGCAGAGGGCGTTCGATTTGCGTATCATCGCCAGCGAGCTCGTGCGCCCGACCCTCGGGCAGCTCGCGGCGCTCTGCGAGGAGCGCATGGCGAAATCAGAAGGGTCGGCACCTGCGGGCTTGATGCGCCGGATCTATGATGCCGTCCGCGGTTCGGCATCTCCAAACGACGGCGGGACCCAGGACCGCGCTCCAGACCGCGAGTGAATTGAAGCCCCCAGTCATGCCCGAACGGCTCGCGCCTCTTTACTTTGGAGCTCTTGGCCGTCGGCTGTTCGGCTGCTTCCACCCGCCTGCCGGATCAGGCGGGCCGGCCTCAGGCATGGGACTAGTCCTGTGCGCGGCGCAGGGGCACGAGTACATCCAGTTCCACCGCCCATTCCGGCAGCTCGCGATCCAGCTGAGCGAGGCGGGATGCGCGGTGCTGCGCTTCGACTTCTCCGGCTGCGGGGATTCCGAGGGCAACCAGGAGGGCTGGAGTCTCGAAGGCTGGCGGGACGACGTCGCCGTCGCCATCGAGGAGCTGAAGCAACGCGTGCGCACCACGCGGGTCGGACTGGTGGGGCTTCGGCTGGGCGCGACCCTCGCCATGCAGGTCGCGGAGACGCGGGACGACATCGACGCCGTCGTTGTCTGGGACCCGGTCGTGGACGGGTCGGCCTACCTGAGCGAGATGCGGGATCAGTACAAGCGCATGCTCCGCTACGCTCACGTCCTCCCGGCCAACGACGACGGCGGCGGCGACGAGGAGGTGCTCGGCTTCCCGCTTCCCCGGTCACTCGCCGCCGAGTTGGACCGTGTCGATCTGCTCGGCCCGCAGAGACCTCCTGCCGAGCGCGTACTCGTGATCGAGAGCAACGAAGCCTTCGCTCAAGACGCCCTGCGGGAACACCTGTCCGGACTTGGCACCCAGGTCGACCATCGCCGCTTCTCGAACCCGAATCTCTGGGCCTGGACCGAAGACTTCGGCAGGGTCCATGTGCCACGCCAGGTGCTGGAGACCATCGGGACCTGGGTGGCCGAGACGCCGGCATGAATGGGCCGGTGCGTGTGAAGGAAGAGGCCGTCTGCTTCGGTTCCGACGACTCGCTCATTGGCGTGATCACCAGCCCAACGAACCCGGCGCGCGGCCCGACACCCACTGCGTTCCTGTTCTTGAACGCCGGCGTCACCCATCACGTGGGGCCCAACCGCCTGTACGTTCGGCTGGCACGCGCGCTGGCGTCCCAGGGATTCGTCGCCATGCGCTTCGACTTCTCGGGCCTCGGTGACAGCTCCGTGCGGATGGACGATCTCCCGGTGGTGCAGAGCGTGGTTGACGAGACGCGCCAGGCCATGGACTTCCTGAAGAGCCGACGTGGGACCGAGCGCTTCGTCCTGATCGGCATCTGCTCGGGGGCCACCGTTTCCTACATGGTGGCCAAGGAAGACCGGCGCGTGGTCGGTGCGGCGATCCTCAACGCCCAGGGGCATCTCCATGGCACGGACCCGGTCCGAACGGCCCAGCTTCGCGATCGCACNATGGCGCGACACTCCTGGCGCATCGCGCTCAAGAGCTCGTTCCGATCCAAGAACTGGCGCAAGGCGGTGCAGGGTCAGCTGAACCCGCTGCGAATCCTGAAGATGATGGTCGGCATCCCACTGCGAGTATTCCTCGGTCGTCGTGGCAGCGCCGACTCGGACCTGGCCNGAGACGCGGCCAAGGACCTGCGCGCCTTGGCGAAGCGCGGCGTGCGCCTCTATCACCTGTATTGCGAGGGCGACGAGGGTCTGGACTACTTCCACCTCGTCCTCGGTGCCGAGTCCGATCGCATCGCGCGCGGCGACGGGGCGGAGTTCGAGATTGTCCTCGGTTCGAACCACATGTTCACGCTGCAGTGGAGCCAGGACCACCTGGAGAAGTCGGTGTGCGACTGGGCACGGTCGCTTCCGTAGTCACGCGACCACAGGGCACGCGGGAGGGCTTCTCAGCCCTGGCGATCCCAATCCAGGGGCCGTCCCAGGAACTCCTCCAGCCGGGCGTTGTGGGGCCGGAAGTACTCCGTCAGGCGCGCGCGGACCTCCTTCTCCATGGGCTCGATCACGATGCTCTCGTTCGCCTTCTTGACGCCCTCATTGTCGAGCGGCGGAATCTCCAGGAAGTCCGTGAGCTGGCGGATCGTCCGTTCGGGTTCCCGGGCCAGGTCATCCATTAGCAAGATGAGGAACTGCTCCCTCGGAAACAACGCCAACCAGCCGTCGAGCTGGTCCATGTAGCAGCCCCGTGCCAGGTAGGAGTGGTCCTGGCGGTGAATACTGTGGTAGCGCTCGTCCGCGAGCATCCGTTCGAGTTCCCCATCCAGGCGATCCGCCTCCGCGTCCACGGCCTCGGCGAATGTCAGCGGCTCATTCTCTCTCTGCACCTGGTGCTTGTAGAGCGAGTAGGCACGATCCACCGGATTGCGCAGGATGACGATCAGCTTGGCATTCGGGATGGTGGCCTTGAGCCGCTTCGGCGCGTGAGGATGGAGCAGGTAGTCCGGTGTTCCCTCGCCACAGAGGAGCGGCCCACGGCCGGTGCGTTCCGCCCTGCGGCGCACGGACTGCAACTCGAAGAAGGCTCGATACCAGCTCAGACCCCAGTGGTACGTGCGGGTGAAGAAGAAGGTCTCCTTGCGCAGCGCCCAGGAAATATGCGGACTCTGTACCAGGTAGGCGTGCAGCGTGGTCGTGCCGCTCTTGGCCGCACCGAGGATGACCAGGTCCGGAAGCATGCGGAACGGGCTGGTGGGCAGTCGGCTGGCCAGGCGGGCGAGCAGCTTCCGCCGGTAGCCGAGCAGGGCTCGATGCTCCTTTGCTCGCTGGACCGGCTCCGGATTCCAAACAGGATGAGGGGTAGGGGAATCGGTCGAGGACATCAGCGGCAGGGCTCTCCGGGGAGTGGTTCTGNCGTTCATGGTAGTCTATCGCGAGGCACGGGGCCGCGCATGGAGGCGGAGGTGGTTTCCCCCGAGAATGCACCGCCCATCCAGGGAGTCGAGTCGCGCGACGGGTACGCTAGGCAAGACGTGTCCCGTCCCCCCTACTCCACGTGGATCGGCCAGTCCCTTGCACGACTCCGTTGATCTCGTTGCGCTGGCCGAGCCCTTACTGCTGGAGGGACGGTTCCTCTCGGGCTCCCGCTACGGCGAGGGCCATCAGGACCCGGAGCGCCGGGCTCTGCGGATCATTCCCACACGGGACGGTCAGGGTTTCCATCGGGATGCCAACGGCGATGTCTGGCGCACCTACCCGTTCGTCGAGGGCACCGTGAATGCCCAGCAGGTGGACGAGCCGTCCCAGGCGTTTGCCGCCGCCGCCGCCAGGTCTACGAAGCCGCTCGTGCTCGCTACAGGGCCGCGGGCGGGGGGAGCTCTGTGCGCATCGTGGGCGGAAGGACGAATCACCGCATCTNAANCGNCCANGNAGCCCCAAGGCNNGCCTGGAAAGGCCCAAACCACCCGCCTGAGGGGAAGAAGGAGGTAGAATCA
>PBIX01000032.1 GCA_002720975.1 Planctomycetota bacterium
TTCCTTTCGGCACTGCCGTGGGATTGGGAAGGCGGCCTGGCCATTGATGGAACGCTCGGCTGGCGTGACCGGGGTGGTCGCGACCACACGCACGCCCATCTGCGCTCTGCGGAGCTCATCCTCAACGGTGACATCGGCGAAGCCCTGGAAACCCACATCTCACTGCACGCAACCCGACGACATGTGGTGTTGGACCACCTGACCTTGGCCTACACGAAAATGCCCGGTGATGGTTCCCTGCATTTCGGACGCATGCCCCTGCGCTTTGGAAGCCAGATGCACCAACACGTGCATGAACTCTCGACGGCCAACCGCCCACGCGTCCTGGAGGAGTACCTGGGCACCATTGTCACCGCGACCGGCGTTCACTACGACTCGTTCCTGATTGAGGGGCAGGATCAGTCTCTGCGCTTGTTCGCCGGTGCCTACGGCTCCATGGATTCCGAGATGCACGGGCGACGCCACGCTCACTCGCAAGGAAATCAGGACCTCGAGGCGGTGGCGCTCAGTGCACGCCTCGTGGGATCCGGCCTATCGGTAGGTGATGGGGATCTTCAATTGGGGGCATCCTGGCGATCCCTCCCGGACTACACGCTGAACGTTCGCGGGGCAGGAACGGCGACGGCCCTCTCCAACAGCGCCATCGGACTGGACGCTGCCTATTCCCCATCCGCCGCCGATTGGACGCTGGGCCTTGAGTACCTTGAGATGAGTGGGGATCTGGCCGGACAAAAGAATGAGGACAGCGGACTTCTGGACCTTGTCTCGGGAAACCGCTCGGGCTGGCTCCTGTCCTACGACCGCCCCCTGACGGAGAAGACCTCTCTCGGCTTGCTGCTCTCCGAGTTCGAGCACCTGGATGCTGAAGCAGACCGCGAGACCGAGGTCGGCGCCGCCTGGAGTTGGCAGGCCACCTATTACCTTCGGGTCCGCCTCGCAGCCAGCCAACAGGTCAGCTCCGCAGAGGACGACGTCACCAGGGTCATGGTTCAATTGACGGGCGTGATCGGCCATCACGACCACGACCACGGTCACGCCCACCGGCACTAGTCCACCACGAGAGGCCCCTCGGCCACTTGGTCGCCCGGGCCACGCGCACTCGTGGGATCCGACGTTCATGCAAGCCAAGTCCCCACCCACTCTCTGGTCTGGCCAGGGCTTCCACCTTCCGTGCCTGATGGGCCTCTTGGTGCTGGTCGGGTTGGCTTGGGATCGATTGGATCAGCCCCTGCTCCTCGCGTTCTGGACCGCGGTCGCCTTCCCTATCGCCCACCAGCTCTTTGTCTGGCTTGCATGGCGCCTAGAACTGAACTCCGGCGCAACGAGTCGGGTGATCGGATTCGGTGCCTACCTGTGCATCTTCTTCGCGCTCTTTGGCGGCCGCTTCCTCTCCTTGGCCGCGCTTGCATGGCTTGATGCAGGCAGCCTGGGAGTGGCCCCCACGGCCCGCATCGCCTTGACCGCTCTCCTCGCCCTCCCCGCAGTCTATGCGCTGTACAGCGTGCACCGCTACTTCGGATTGAAGCGGGCCGCCGGAGCCGATCACTTCATCCCGAGCTACCGCGATCTACCTCTGGTGAAGGATGGGATCTTCCGGTTCACGAACAACGGGATGTACTGCTTTGCTTTCCTGATCTTCTGGGCCATTGCCATCGGTTTCAATTCCTCTGCCGCCCTGGTCGTGGTTGCATTCAGTCACCCGTACATCTGGGTGCACTACTTCGCCGTCGAGAAACCGGACATGCGCTTTCTCTATTCTCGGACCTGAGGCTCTCGAGAGAACGCCACTCACCGGACCATCGGTTCCATGCTGGTCGGCCCGACAACCGACCGCTAGGGTATGTGTATGAAGTCCGCCCGGCTCATCTTGTGCACCTGCACCGTCTCCCTCGTCGCCTGCGGCCTGCCACCCGGACAGAAACTGCTGACCTTGGAGATCCATCAGGCGGAGGCGATCGTCCTGGAGACCCATTTCGATGCCGCCGACACGAGTACGACAAGTGAGCTCTGGGATGCCTCCGGCGAGAGGCCCGTCTCAACCCAGTTGGCCTCACCTGCCCTACAGCCCACCGACGCGGACCCGTTGAGAGCCCAGCTGTCCGGACCCGTGGAGATCAGGCTCGTGCACGTGGATCATCTGGAAGCGCGCGCCAGCCTGAAGAACCTGACCCTCGTGAGGAGCTCCCCGACAGCCGACGACTGGCGCCTGCCCGCTACCGAGATCCAGCGAGCGAAGAAGGCATCCGGTCTCTGACTTTAGACGAGGTCCGTGTGGCGCTTGAGAGCGTCGGTCGACGGCCCCCGTCCACGGAACTCCTGGAAGACCTCCATCGGGTGACGGCTGCCACCCTGCGCGAGGACGGTGTCACGGAACTTGTGGCCCATCTCCACGATCGCCGCGTCGTCATCGAGACCGGCCTCCTCGAAGGCGCTGAAGGCGTCCGCCGAGAGGACCTCAGCCCACTTGTAGCTGTAGTATCCAGCCGAGTAGCCGCCCGCGAAGATGTGACCGAAGGAGCACTCAAAGTGATCCTCGGCGAGCGGCGGGATGACGGTAGAGACTGCGACGACGCGAGCTTTGGCCTCAGCAACCGTCTCTTCTCCTGCCGGGTCAAAGTGGTGATGCAGCTCCATGTCGAGGTGGCCGAAGTAGAGCTGGCGCAAGACCGCCGAGCCTGAGCGGTAGTTCTTTGCCGCGACAAGGCGCTCGAAGAGCTCCTTACGAAGCGGCTCACCCGTCTCGAAGTGCTTCGCAAAGCTCATCACGGTCTCCTCGTGATAGGTCCAGTTCTCCATGAACTGACTCGGTAGCTCTACGGCGTCCCACTCGACGCCCTCGATCCCGGCAGCCTCGGGCACGTCTACCGTCGTGAGCATGTGCTGGAGGCCGTGACCGAACTCGTGGAAGAGCGTCTCCACCTCGCGGTGGGTCATGAGGGAAGGACGCCCGCCCGCTGGCGGCGTCTGGTTACAGACGAGAACGGCAGTGGGAAGCCTCATGCCCCCATCCGAGGTCGGCGCACGACCGATCAGGTTATCCATCCAAGCGCCACCGCGCTTGTCCTCAGGCCTCGAGTAGGGGTCGAGGTAGAAGGAGGCGACATTCTCGCCCGCTGTGCTCTTGATGCGGAAGTAGCGCACGTCCTCGTGCCAGACCTGCACCTCCCCATCCGCCGCGACGACCTCGACGTCGAAGAGGCGCTTCGTCACCGCGAACAGGCCCTCAAGCACCTTCGGGAACGGATAGTAGGGGCGCAGCTCTTCATCGGAGAGCTCGTACTTCGTCTCTCGCATGCGCTCTGCCCAGAAGCCAACGTCCCAGTGGTCGAGCTCAACGTCTGGGTCCCCGGTTTCGCTTCGAGCGAACTCGACGAGGTCCGCGTGGTCTTGCCTGGCCTTCGGCATGGCGGCGTCACGCAGCTCTGCCGTCAGACGGTCCACAGCCGAGACATCCTCGGCCATCTTGGTGGCGAGGGAGATCTCGGCGTGCGTGCCGTAGCCGAGGAGCCCAGCCCTCTCCCTGCGCAAGGCGAGGATGCGGTCGATGCGGGGCTTGTTGTCGTACTCACCCTCGGATGCGACGGTGACGAGTGCGCGGTACACCGCCTCGCGCTGCACGCGGTTCCTGCTGTGCATCAGGAAGGGACTGGCTGAGGGCCCGTCCAAGGTGATCCTCCACGGCCCTGCCTCCGGGGTCGCGTCCTCATGTCCTCCCGCCTGTGCAGAGGCCGCCGCGGTCTGACGCAGGGTCTCCGGCAGCCCCTCTGCATCAGCGGCGTCTGTGATAATCAACTCGTAGGCCTTGCGGCTGTCGAGGACCGCGTTCGAGAAGCCTGTGGCGAGCTCAGCGAGCTCCTTTTGGATTTCGTTGAAGCGCTCCTTGGCCTCGCCCTCAAGTGAGATTCCGGAGAGCTTCATCCCCAAGAGCTCCTTCTCCACGAGGCGCTGGCGAGTCGCGTCCAGCTCGGCCCAACACTCACCGGCGACGAGGGCCTCTAGCGCCGCGTACGTCGCTCCGCTCTGCCCCATCCGGGTGAAGAACTCGACCACGTCTGGCTGGAGACCCTCATAGACCTCACGCAGCTCATCTGAGTTCTGCACGCCCATCAAGTGACCGGTCACGTGCCAGGCGAACTCCAAGGGCTCGACGATCTCGCGCAGACGCCCAAAGATGCCCTCCCAGGTCGGCTCAACGCCCTCCTCGAAAGCGCTGAACTCCGCGCTCGCCCGCTCCAAGAGCTCCGGGACGGCCTCCTTGGCGTGCTTCGGGGTGATCTCCTCGAAGCGCGGAGGAGTGCCGTGAGCGAAGAGTGGATTTGTGCTGGTCGCTTGCTGGGTCATGGGGTTTTTCCGGCGAATCAAGTTGGCGCAGATCGCGCGCCGTTGGGCCCCAGAGGGCGGCGGGGGTTTGCTAACGAAGGGTCACTGAAGTCTGTCCTGGCCAGGTGTTCGGGAGTAGGGCTATGCATCCATGGTGAGGAACAAGGGGCATGGCGACGAGCGAATCCGTCAGCGCTGACAGGAGGCGACGTAGGCCAGGAGGCGTGCGTGCTGCTCGTGGAAGTCGTGGCTGCCACCGGCGAGCGGCGCCTTGAAGAAGCACGCCGTGTGATCCATCACGCCACCCTCCCCGCGCTCGGCGGACAGGTGGGCCAGACGCACCAGGTCGAGCACGAGGGGCGCCGCTAGGGAGGAGTCGCATCCCGCCCAGGTAAACTGCAGGCTCATGCGAGCCCCCAGAAAGCCCTCGAAGTGGATGAAGTCCATGGCGGTCTTCCAGTCCCCGAGGGAGGGCACGTAGTCGATGCCCACCTTGGAGTGGTGATCCGAATCCGGCCCCAGGATCCCACGCAGGACGTCGTCCTTGTGCTGGATCTTGGCGGCCGCATGGTTGGGATCGCGCAGCACCTCGCCGTCACGGTTGCCCAACATGTTGTAGCCCTGCCAGGCGTGCACCTTCAGACCACGCGCCGCAAACATGGGCGCCAGCACGGTCTTCACAAGGGTCTCGCCGGTCTTGCCATCGGATCCACAGTGGGGAACGCCCCGCTCTTCAGCGAGCTGGCGCAGGGCCGGCACACTCGAGGCAAGCGATGGTGTGAAGTTGACGAGGGGGCGGCCCGAGGAGAGCGCCGCGTAGGCGTAGATCACCGAAGCGGGCTGGGGATCGCCGCGGTCGAGGGCTGCTTCGAAGCTGGCGAGGTCAGCCCACTCTTCCTGGGGCTCGCGTACCGCTTCGGTCGAGGCCACGAACACCACGACCGTGCGCTCGATACCATTATCCTTCTCGAAGGCGTCCCAGTCACCGCAGACCTGAGCCACCTGATCTCGCGGTGGACGCGCGCCCAGCTCGGCACTGCGTCCGTCCAGGTCGGCCACACCCACGTCCGGCCCGTCCAGAGGGCCGGGTCGCAGGCGCGCCTCGTAGGCGGCCGCCTCACCTGCGCCGCTGGTCACCAGATCTGCATCGAGCACGCCCGCGTGAACCAACTCCCCCGCCGCCGAAGAGACGTCACGCTCGCAGACGTCGTGCCCACCCAGCACGAGATTCTCCAGAGGCACCATGGACAGGCCGCGGAAGGGCTCGCTCTCCGTCACCAATCCCACAGGCTCAAGCAGACCTTGACGCAGGCCGTGCAACCCGTAGAGCAGACAGGTGGAGATCGCCCCGCGCGCGCCCACGAGCCACATCCCCGCAGGACACGCGGCTTGCGGGGTGGAGGCCGTCTGGCTTTCGGGTTGGGACTGGGACATGGGCTTGGGTATCAATCGTCGGACCCCTCGGGGTCTTCGGCTTCCAGGGTTCGGGCCCAGGCCCCCACCAGTTCACGATGGCGAGCGGGCCAGATTCCGGCACCGCTCAGGCCGCCGCGCGGGGGACTGGATCCGGGGGTGGACCCCGGGTTTGGTTCAGTGGTGGTTGGGGGGGGCGATATTGTGCCCGACTCGTCGCCGGACGCCAGAGAGCCGGGGGAGTTGTCCTCGCCGGCGCTGNCCGCCNCCCCGTCCTCTGCCCCGAGTACCCCACGGCCCGGCTCAGGAGCCCCACCCGNCCCAGAACCCGCTGAGGCCTTGCTCAGGGCATGACGGGCGCTGTCGAGGTGGGCCAGAGCGCGCTCAATGGCGCGCCGGGGGGCCTCCCGCTGTGGCATCACGCCGCCCTCCGGAGCAGAGGCTGCGGAGTCGGGATCCAGCTGCTCGAGGTGCCCCTCCAACTTCTCCTCCATCCGGTCGAGTTGCTTCGAGAGGTGCTTGGCCTGAGTCGGGCCCGCCTCGTTGGTCGACATGGAGCGCTCACCCTTCTCGGCCAGGGCCCTGGCCTCGCGCTCAAGATCCGCCAGCAGCGAGACACTTTCTTGGGTGGTGAGGCCGGAAGCAACGTCCTCGAAACCCATGCGCTTGGCCTCGGCCAACGCATCCGCCATCGCACCCAGGGCCGGGGCGAGGAAGGCGCCGGGTCGGTCGGGTTCCTCTCCTGCTCCACGCACGCTCACCAGCACGACCACCCCCAGGAGGGGCGCGGCGATGAAGGGCAGGGTGCTGGGCAGGGCCGCGCGCAGAGCCTGAACCACTCGGACCCGCGAGCGCACGCGCAAGGAGAGGAGTCGAACCAGAGGTCCATCCGCACCGGTCTGTTCGGATTCAAAGGCTGTCACGAGCGCCCCACCCAGCCGCATCCCCTCGTCCACACCCTGTGCAACCCTGTGCAACTGTGGGCGCTGCTCGATGCGCCAGGATGCGCCGAAGACCACGCCAGCCGACAGAGCCAGACCCAAGGCCGTCCAATCTGAGCCGGCGCCGGAACTCCAAGCGGCAGCCAGGGTCAGGAGGGAGAGACCGGCGCCCAGGAGCAGAGCTTGTGCCGTACACGCGAGTCGGGTGGCCGTCCAGACGCGACGGACCAAGGGGGTCACGCGCGGGGTGTTCGCCGTGGATGCCGAGCTCATTCTCCTCCAGGGAGAAGCTCGTCGATGGACTCGGGTAGAGAGCCGAGTCGCTCACGGGCGAAGATCATCAGGACGTCGCTCCCCGATGGCGGGAGAATCCAGGCGTTGGGCAGCCAGGTGGTCTGGTTCACACACTCGGCCAATGCGCCCGTGATCAGGGTGTTGCCCTGGGCGAAGAAGGAGATGTTGATCAGGTTGCCCTCAAGCCCGGCGGCAAACGCCTGGGGCTCGTCCGGCCCACGATCCACCATGCGCGATCCCAGATAGACCCAGGGGTGGCGCCGCATGGCCCGCCCACGATCGAGGTCCCGGATCAGGTCCTCGAGACGGTAGACGTAGCGCTCGTCCCCCTCGCGCCAGGCGAGGTAGAGAAACAGGCCATCGCCTTCCGGGGGAAAGACGTCGTAGGCGCTGACGCCCTGGCGCAGCTCTTCCTGGGTTGGAGCGGGGTTCTTCTCGACCCAACGTGCGTTCTGGCCGGGCTCAAGCCCGAGAGCCAGGATGGCCGTGTTCAGGAACTCGGCCCAGACCACCGAATCCTCAGGCGAGCGCCGACCACCGAGGACCAGCATGGCCTCGTGCGCCGCGCCGTGGGGCAGGACCGCGAGGTACTCAAGAAGCTGGTCGGTGACCTCGATCCGGGCCAAGGTGGAGACGGCCTGGTGGTCGAAATCCAGGTGAATGCCGGCCTGGGCCAAGGTCTTGCTGAGGACTGCACGGGGATCCTCGGGACGGGGCTCCTGCGGCGGGGTTTCACCCTGGGCGCCGGCCAGATACGCCCCCGTGCCGGACAGGCTCAGGCATGCCAGGAAGGTGGCGAGGTGCAGGTGGCTGGGGAGTTGCATGGGATACCAGTGTAGAGGGCCACGGGCCTTGTCTGTAACGATCCCGAGCAAAGGGGGTTCAACGGGGAATCCGTGCTCCCTACGGGCTTTTCGCCCCCTCCCTCTACTCGTTCCCGGCCAGATCGATGCCCAACTGCTCGAGTTCGGGAGCCAGGAGATCTCGAATGGCCAGGGCGTAGCGCCGGATCTCGTACTGGGCATCGGTCTTCAGTCGCTGATCCAGGAAGTGCAGGACGCCCTGCAGTGAGACGGTCCAGTAGGCCTGGGAGTACAGGGTCTGGGGCAAGCACATGCGCGCGATCTCCTTGGCCACACCGCGCTCGATGCGATCCTCGTAGAGGCGGAACTGCGCATTGCACTCGGCCAGCATGGCCTCCCGCTCGCCGGCGTGGTCGAACTCGGGAGGGAGGGAGACCGAAGCCTGCTTGTTCCCGTGGGAGGGATTGGCGCGCATGACAGAGGGAACGTAGAACTCCGGCGTCCACTTCACGTAGCGGCCGGAGATCTCATTCCACGAGCAGCCCTTGTCCGTGTCGTACATGACGTCGAAGACCTCGAGAGCCACTTCGTGGCCATCGACGTCGTAGGTGCGCCAGCCGGAGCCGACCTGATACTTGAACGCCTGCCGAAAGACGAACAGCGGCGCCTTCCAGTGAAAGGTGAAGAAGCTGTGCCGGAAGGGAGAGGTGTGCCCGTGCTCCCAGAGGAATCCGGAGAGCTTGCGGTCGCCTTCACCCACGGAGTCCTTCTGCTTGTCGTAGGAGATACGCGCGGAGTTGACGACCTTGAGGGGAGCGTCCTGCTGCATGCGGTCCACCAGACCCACAAACCCGATGCCGTCGTCGAGGGTCTCGACAGAACCTGTGGGAATGGCAACTTCTAGAATGCTCATGGGGCTTGGGCTTGCGGGTTGGACGAACGGGACGGAGGTATCTTACCGAGGCGGGAGGCGAGAGGGTGAGCGGGATTTCGCGTCGGGTGGTCGCCGTGCCGCGCCCTCCTAACGCGCCACGGCCTCCATCAACTCCGCCTGCCCGGCCCGAGCCTTGTCCGACCCCCCCAGCCAGACCTGGGCCTGAGCTGCCAAGGCTCGCGCCCGCAACCTGTCTCCCTGGGCCAAGGCCTCCCAGCCACGGGCCTGGAGCGCGGCCGCGCCCAGATCCGCGAACGGGTCCACACCCGACCTCCGATCGAAGCGCCCGAGCCGCTCCCCGAATCCCTGGCTCCGCGACCCGCGCAACAGCGTCTCAAGTAGCAGCCACGAGACGCTCTCCCCCACGCCAGCCCAGTCGCCACGCTCCACGCCCAGCCTGTATCCCAGCCAAACGACCCGATCCAGGAGCCCCACAGTGTCCGTACCCACAGGCTCTCCTTGCAGCGCCACCCGAGCCGCGCGCAAGAGAGCGCTCCCCCACTCTCCCTGGGCATCCAGCTGCGCCAGCTCGAACAACAAACGGCCGTCCAACCGCTCCCAGTCTCCCGCATCGGTCAGCGCTCCACCCAGGTGCCCGCGTTCTGCCAGTGCCTCAGCAGCCGTCAGCTCCAAGCGGAAGCGGAACTCGGTCGCCGCCGGGCGCAGCCCTCGGAAGCGCTCCTTCAGATCCGCACCGCTGGCCTCCAGTGCCCCGGCGAAGGCGCGCCGTTCCAGGGCACTGCCACCGGCCCCCGAGCGAATGCAGGCGAGCAACAACTCCCCCGCCACCTGCCCATCACTCGCGCGTTCGCGATCAGATCCCACCCGGCTCTCCACGCGCGCCAGTGCAATGAACAACAACTCCCCCACGCCGGACTCTCCGGCTTCGGCTCGTGCCCCCAAAGCGGACACCGCATTCAGGATCAGCTCCGGCTGCTGAGTACGCAGCAGGATCTCCTGCAAGTCCTCCGTCCGCGCAAGTGCATCCAGTGCGGCCAACCGGCGCTCCATCGCATCATCTGCATCCAACACCACGTCCACCAGGAACGAACGCGCGTCATTTGAATCGGATGCCCCGAGGGCCTCGAGGACGCGCATGCCCAGGTCCACGTCACAGCCCGGGTAGTCCTTGAAGAGAATACCTTCGGCAATCCGGGCGCCCTCACCATGGGCAACCAGCCCGATGCCGGCCTCGACCCGCACACGGCGCGGGGTGGCCGGTCCCAGGAAGCGCAGCAGCTCGCGGCGGCCCTCTGCGCTCTTCGCGAGCAGCCCGGCCAGGGTCTTGGACCACTCCGGATCGTAGGGCAAGGTTGCCTCGACAAAGAAGTCCGATCCGGGCGGGCTCGCGATGACGCGAACCAGCCCTTCCTTCAGGTTCCCTGCTGAGCGCGATCCGAGCGCCAGAGCGATGGCCTTGCCGCGCCATTGGGCGGCTCGGTAGGACGGTCCACTGTCCGCCTGCTCCAACTCCACCAGAGCTTCCTCGTGCCAGGACTCCAGCGTGGCGCGCACCTCCTGCCGTTCACGGAAGGGCCCCAACAGTTCAAGGACGGGGGCCGTCCGCCCCGAAGGCATGGCGCACAGCTCAAGGAGGTCCGGAAGGAATGGACCTGCTGCCTGCTTGCGGGGCAGTGAGCGTAGGTGAAGCAGCCTCTCTTCAGCCACAAAGCGCCTCCAGCACCCGTGCAGACGCTCCACCCGTCGAGCAAACCCGGGTGCATCACAGAGCCAGCGGAACGAGCGCCGTCTCAGGTCTCTGTCTGGATCTTCAAGCAGACCGAAGAGCATCTCCTCCACGACACCAGCCAGTCCCTGATCCACCCAGGTTTCTGCAATCACCGCAGCTGCGGTCCAACGCAGGGAACGGGACCTTGCAGGAGCCAGCACCCACTGCAGCCCTTCCCAGTCGGAGTCCTCGTCCATGGTGTCGGTTCGTGCGCCCACCAGGGACCAGACCTCTTCGGCCAGCTCATCCGTCAGCAGCGCGGAAGAGCGTAGTACTTCACCCACGGGCAGGGACTCTCCTGCGCACTCAAGGAGGAACGAGGCACCCTGCCCCGAAGCGCCCAGGAACTCCTCGGCTCCCGCGAGGTGGCCTGTGAACTCCGGTGCGGGATCGTCCGCACTTCCGGGTCGGCTCTCCCGTTGAGCCAGCTCGACGCCCGCACGGAACAGGATCCGGCCGAGCCCCACGTCTCCTTCCCGCGCCCAGCCGGTGCGCAGTGCATGGGTCTGCCGCCGCCGCTCGAGTCCAAGGGAACCATCGAGATCTCCCTTCGGATCCGGACTCAGGAGGAACCACCCCCGCACCATGCGCTCCCGGTCCGCCCGGACCGCGGCACCATCGAGCTCGCCGTGCAAGGCCAGCCCCTCCACGAGCACGCCGGCAGCGGACTCTTCTCGAACCAGAGCACGCAGACCGCCGATGAGGTCCACAGAGACAGGCGCCCGCTGCAGCTCCTCCAGGTGTTTGAGCAGGGCGACCTCCAGTCCTTCACTCTCGTCGGCCAACCCCTTCAGCTGCTGAGGCCATGCGGCCGGCCCCGAGGAGTACAGCAAGCGTTGAGCCGCCTGGGCAGCCTCATCACTTTCCTGCGCCAGCTGCAGGAGCAGGTCCGAGCGTTCTTCCGGTTGTGCTGTCCAAGCCAGGTGCCGCACCAGTGCATGGCGCACGCGCTCCAAGGTGTCCTCCGCAAGCGCACGGGCCAAGGGAGACTCCGGATCCAGACCACGCCGCGCAAGGGTGCACAGGTCGAGGGCTCTCGCCCGCACGTTCGGATGCGGATGACTGAGCAGGTTCGTAGGCAAGCCCCCGCCATCCGACAACAGGGCGAGCCCCCAACGCGCACTGCGTTCATCCCGAGCCAGCGCATCGAGGGCACCGTAGACCGCACTCCAGTCTTTGGAGCCCAGGGCCTCCGTGATAGCCACGCGGTGGACTTCAGGTGTCAGCGCCCAGCGGCGTGCACGCCACTCGTTCGCCAGACCATCCGAAGCCTGAACGGCCACTGGCGCCATCGCACTGGCGCCAGTGGCCGCTACCAGCATCCCCGCTACCAGAGCCAGGGCTCGATTCAATCCCGCGCCCCTTCGAGGTGTGCTTTTTGTGCGGCGGGAAGAAAGCCGATCAGGTCCGTGGCCACGACCCCCCGCACGCCCTTCTCGTCGCAGGCCAGGTCTCCAGCCAGACCGTGCACGAACACGGCGGCACAGGCGGCGTCCAT
Source organism: Planctomycetota bacterium (assembly GCA_002720975.1). Taxonomy (GTDB): domain Bacteria; phylum Planctomycetota; class UBA1135; order UBA1135. The sequence goes on from PBIX01000032.1 coordinate 11,933, forward strand.
GGGAGTGAAACCCTCTCCACAGCAGCAGAGGTAGGCGGCCAGAACTCCCGCCAGCACGTCTCCTGATCCCGCCGTGGCCATGCCCGCATTGCCGGTTCCGTTGCGGAACACACTCTCGCCATCGCTGATGACCGTGCCGGCGCCCTTGAGCACGCAGATCGATCCGGTGGTTGCGGCCAGCTCCTTCGCGGCCTCCTCCCGGCCCACATCATCGTCGGGAGCCGGACGGCCCAGCAGGCGCGTCGCCTCGCCCGGATGGGGTGTGATCACCAGAGGACCGCGGCAGTCCGCCAGGTCCGCCGGGTCGGTGGCCGACACGGTCAAGGCGTCGGCATCCAAGACCAGCGGCCCCTCGAAAGCCGAGCGCACCAGCGCCGCCGTCAGAGCACGCGTGCTGCCTCCTGTTCCCAACCCCGGACCGGCCACGCGCACGTCGTGGGGATGGGCGTCGATCTCCTGCGGAAGGCGACCGGCGAACAGGTCCTTGCTCCGTGATAGGTCGAGGTAGGTTGCTTCGGGCGCACTCGGACTCACGCTGTGGATGACTTCGGGTTGGAACACTGCGAGGGTTACCAGACCCGCGCCCGCCCGTTGGGCTGATCGCACAACCAGTTGCGCGGCACCGGGCATGGTCACGCTGCCGCATAGACACAGCAACCGCCCCGCCTGCCCCTTGTGGGCGCAGGCATCCAGGTCCGGGGGTGGGATCGGAATGGGAACAAATCGAGCCATGCTCCCATCCTAAGGCCCTGAACCATTCCGGGCTTGCCCCTCTCGCAGTGAGTCACACCAAGAGAAGGGAAATGGGAACAAATCGAGCCATGCTCCCATCCTTAGGCCCTGAACCATTCCGGGCTTGCCCCTCTCGCAGTGAGTCACACCAAGAGAAGGGAAAAGCGATCAAATGGAGTGCAGAACGCCCACGTCCCCGACAGCCCCGTTCCTACACCAGCCTGAGGTTAGCTGATCATGCACCAGACACAACTGCTAGGCCCACTTACCCTGCTCCTCTGTACCCCTCTGCTCGCACAGGGGTCGGGCAATGGCGCGAGCTTCATCCAACCCGTTTCGGGTCCGGTGCGTGATGCGGGCATCTACCACGTGGGCACCGGTGTCTGGACAAGGGGCTCCAACAGCTCAGCCAACCTGGGGCCAGACGTTATTTTCAACGCAGATACGGGAATGGGCTACTTCTCGACACTGCCCGCGAACGCCGAGGTGATCGACGAGGGCATTCTCCCCGGGTCAGCCAACTCCAACAAGACGGGGAACCCGGGGCCCCAGGATTCCTACCTCATTGATGGCTTCCAGTTCGGATACTGCACGACTTCGATGTCCACGGTCGACTGGCAGTTCAAGTTCTACGACAGCTATGTGCCCTGTGATCTGCCCTCGGCGGCCGTTTGCATCAACGAGTCGAGCTTCCTGCCCAAGATCACGCTCCCCGGGGGCGGATCCTGTTGGCTGGCTACGTTGGACCTGAGCCTGGCCGGGTACGAGTTCTGCATGGAGGCTGACGGCGGCACCTGCGCCCCCGGCTACGACGGCAATGGTCTGGGTCTGGACGGATTCGGCTGGAGCCATACATGGTCCTCCACCGGAGGTGGCGCTTGCGGTCCGTTTATATCCGGACACGATCCGGCCTGGTTCCCCGAGGGGGAAGGAACGGTATACCAGCCCGCCTTCACCAACAATTGCGGCCTGGCCCACGCCACGGGTCTTGGCAGCCGGGATTTCTTCGCCATCGACGTCAATCCGACCCTCAGCCCCGGGTGCTATTGGTTTGGAGGGTACGTGAACGGCAGTGGATGCCCGGGAGCGCCGAGCAATCCTGGGGGGCAGTTCTTCATGCGGATGTACACCGACGCAACCAGCGACTGCGGGGATCCGTTCTGCACGACGATCTTCTGCGACAGTCACCCAGGAAACGTCGCCGACGCCAGCCTCTCAACCTGTGACTGTTCGATGGGCTCCATCATCTTGACCCTGGCCACCTCGGGCGCCTTCGAGGGCCAGTTCACCTACCCTCTGGTTGGCCTCGGGACGATCCCCGTGAATCCAACCGGTACATCCGAGCTGTGCCTCGCGGGCTCCGCCATCGGCCGCTACGACAAAGACGCCATGGCCATCACCGGCGGACAGGCCAGCATTGACCTGCTCAACGCGCTCTCGGCTCCCGGAGGTTCGGTTCCCATGATCGGCGGGTCCCTGTGCAACGGCAACACCTGGCGCTTCCAGTGGTGGCACCGCGACGGCATGAACCCCTCGCGCTTCTCAAGGGGCATCGCCGCCACGATCAACTGAGCTCGAGCTGACGGCGCCGCAACGGAGCCCGGGGATGGGGCTGCCGGATCTGTATTTCGGGATCCGTTCTCATGCTGGGCCTCGCCTCCACATCACATTTTGGAGCGGGTTGACCAGCATTAGAACACCGGGAAAGGCCCCTCCGGCGGTGCAGCATTGCGACCGGAGACAGGAAGGCGATACTGATACTGGGACGATCCAGGAATCCTCCGCTGGGAGGATTCCGGACGATTCCTGCGAGAATTCGCTATCCGTACCGAGGTTAGACAGTCATCACCCCCAAGGCTCAACCATGCTGCAGTTCAACCGATCGTTTCTTGTTCCTGTCCTGACAGCGTTGCTATCCGTCCCCAGTGCGGCCCAGGAGACCGAGCAGCGACCCGCGAGCGTGCCGGGCCCCTTGCGGGTTGAGCGCAGAGCGAACCAGTTCGAGCGCAGTGCCCAGAACGGGGTAGCCGTGGCTCACGATGACACCGGCGCCACGCTACTCACCTGGCAGAGCCGGCGCCAACAGGAAGGAACCTACGGGATCTACGGACGCCGGTTCGATGGCCAGGGGCGTCCCCTGGGTGACGAGGTTCAGATCAACGCCAACGCACGCAGTATGCAGATGCAGCCAGCGGTATCCCTCGACTCCTCGGGCCACGCCTGGTTTGCCTGGCGCTCTTTCGGTCATGACGGGGACCGTGGAGCGATCATGGCTCGACGCTTCGCTCCCGACCTGGGCACAGCCACGGCCGAGGTCCTGGTCAATCAGGAGAAGCGCGGACACCAGACCGAGCCGGTGATCGTGGCCCTCAGCGACGGTGACGCCCTTGTCGCCTGGCTCTCTCCGGGTGAGCAGGGTCGCCCCCAGATCCTGGCCAGGCGGCTCGGCTCCGACGGGCTCCCGGCCGGTGACGCTTTCCGGGTGGACAGCGGAGAAGCCCTGGGCCATGGCCCCCCCAGCATGGCATGCACCTCCGGCGACGAAGTGATCGTCGCCTACTCCCGAGTGGACGTGGACGGCCGCCCCATCGGTGTGTTTGCCCGACGCCTGGACGGGGACGTCCTGGTCGGGGAAGAGTGGCGCGTGGACTGCGCTCAGGATGCTCAACCCATCGAACCCTCGGTCGCGGCCAGCCCATCGGGGGAGATCCTGATCGGGTGGCTTGAGGTTGAGGCTGATGGCTATGGAATCCGATTGCGACGCTACAGCCGCGAGGGGGATCGGCTCGAGGCGCAGGCGGTACAAGTTCTTGAGCAGAGTGGTCCCGGCTACCTGAGCGGTCTATCCGTCGCTCTGTCAGAGCAGGGCCAGGGCCTGGCGGCCTGGAACCGTCACGCGGACGGGCCCAAGCTGGAGTCGGGTCTGTTCGCCAGCCTCCTGAGCCGAGCCGGCGCGGCATTGGATGAGCCCTTCCGCGTCACGGCAACAGAGTCGGGAACCCAGTCCATCGCGGTGGCCCACGGTGCGGGTCGTGTGTTCCTGGAAGACTCCGGATTGATGGGCTTCGCCTGGCACGGGGACGCGGGCCAGGGAGACAGCAGTGGTGCAAACCTGACACTGCTGGCACCCCATGACCATGAATTCGCTCCTCTTGAGGACGACTCTACACGGGTCGCACAGGAGAGCCTCCCCGGCCTGGATGAAGGTGCTCGCCCCCATGATCCACCCTCCTTCGATGCGCGCAACGTCGAGGATCGCCCCGATGGCCCGCCGACATACGGTGTAGACGACTACTTCCTGGCCTTTTCCAATACCGGATGGACCCCACCCGACCCGGAGATGGCTGTGGGCATGAGTCACATCGTCTGCATGGTCAATGGCGGAATCGCCGGATTCACCAAGGACGGAACGCTGGTCTTCCAGCAGGACATCAACGGCTCAAGCGGGTTCTTCGGCTCCGTGGGGGCAGGCACCTTCGTCTTCGACCCCGAGGTGATCTGGGATCCCCATACGGACCGCTTCATCGCCTTCGCCAATGAACGCAACAATGGCAAGGGCCGCTTCCTGTTCGCCGTATCCGACGACGGGGACCCCTCGGGCACCTGGCACACCTACTTCATCAATGGTGGCCCGCTCGTGAACGACACCGACATTGACTCACCCAACATCTCCGTGGATGCCTCCGTCATCTACATGAGCGCGGACTACTTCGGGCCCGACAAGTACCTGGTGGTGATGGTCGACAAGGCCTCGGTCATCAATGGAGGCAAGAAGTCCTTCACCAGCACCGTGATCAGCGGTAGGCAGTCCTTTGGCATGCCTGTCAACTACGACACGGGGACGCCCATCCAGTATCTGCTCTGGGCCAACGAGTTCACCACGTCCTCCAGCGTGCGGCTCTACGCCATCACCGACCCGTTGGGCACACCCACGACCCAGTTCACCACCCTGACCGTACCGAGCTACAGCCACCCGGCCGACCCGCCCCAGAAGGGCACCTCATCGCGCCCCGAGCTGTTCGAGGCACGCTTTTGGAGCACGATGATCCGGGACGGACAGTTGTGGGCCACCCATCACCAGGGCTCCAGCAGGACCACGGCACGCTGGTACCAGATCGACCTCGGAGGTTGGCCCAATTCTGGATCCCCCTCACTGGTCCAGTCCGGCGACGTGGATCTTGGCTCGGGTATCTGGACCTTCTTCCCCAGCATCTGGGCGGACGCGGACCAGAACATGGCCATGACCTTCGCGCGCTCTGCCTCCAATGAGTACATCAGCATGAACATGGTCTACAGGATAGCCAGCGACCCCTTGGGGACGCTGCGCGCACCTGAGATGGTCCAGGCCGGTCAGGGCACCAATACGTCGGGACGTTGGGGGGACTACAGCGCCACCAACGATGACCCAGCCGACCCCGGAGTCTTCTGGGGCCACCACGAACATCGGCCATCGAACTCCTCGTGGAACACGCTCGTGGCCAAGCTCACGACCTGCGATGGATCGATCCAGAGCTACTGCACAGCCAACCCCAACTCCACAGGCAACGCAGCCAAGATCTCCGCCAGCGGATCGACATCCATCTCGGACAACAACCTGACCCTGATAGCCATCAATTGCCCCGCCAAACAGTTCGGGATCTTCTTCTACGGTCAGGGACAGACCCAGAAACCCCTGGGTGACGGGTTCTTGTGCATCTCCGGCGGCTTCGCGCGTCTGCCGGTGGTCCAGGTAGACGCGTTCGGCCAGGTGTTCCACCCCCTGGATCTCAACAACCTGCCCCCCTCGGGTCCGATCAGCCCCGGCGAGTCCTGGGACTTCCAGTTCTGGTATAGGGACAAGACCGGTGGCCCCGCCGGCTACAACTTCAGCGACGCGATCGAGATCAGCTTCTGTCAGTAGTCCCCGACGGCATCCGGCTCACCTCCGACCGTTACGGTCCGGTGGTAGTTCGGGAGCATGGGCCCAACTGAGAGTCCCTGGCACAGGTCGCTGTATCGCCAAACCAAAACTCCGGGAGGGAGCGAGCAGCAAGGCATGCCTTGGAGGCGTACACTCGCACGCTCCATGGCTGCTCCCGTCCGCCCCCACTTTCTCGCGCGCCATCCGTGGCTGATCGGCCCGCTATTGTTGGCCGCCACCGCGGTGGGGCTCGGTCTGGCCCTGAAGGCTCC
>PBIX01000033.1 GCA_002720975.1 Planctomycetota bacterium
AGATCGCCCAGCGAGAGGCCCCATTCCCTGCCCCAGTGTCCGATGTGGATGCCGCACAGGACCACCTCGGCGTGACCGGCCTGAACGAGCTCGCGCACCTCGGCACACAACTCCGGGCTGGTTCGACTACGACTCGCACCGCGAACGGATGGGATGATGCAGAACGAGCATGCATGGTCGCAGCCGTCCTGGATCTTGACGAAGGCGCGCGTGTGTCCGGCGAACTCGGTGATCCCGGCGGGCACGCCCAGCTCTTCGGGGTCGCGCTCGAATCCCAGGTGGCGCAGGAAGTTGGCGGGGCGCTTGGCCTCGCCGTTGCCCAGCACCCACTCCACCCCGGGCATGGAGCGCAGCACCTCGGGTTCCGACTCGGCCAGGCATCCGGTGACCGCCACCTTGGAGTCGGGGTTCTTCCGATGGATGCGGCGGATGAGCTTGCGAGCCTTTCTGCCCGCGTCGGCGGTGACCGTGCAGGTGTTGATCACGACCAGTTCCGCGCCTTCGCCGGCCTCCTCCATCCCGCGCCGCCCCAGGGCCTCCCGCAGGAGCTGGGTGTCGTATTGGTTGGCCTTGCAGCCGAAGGTGACCATGCGCAGTGACTTCACGGTTCGCAGACCATAGGGGCTCCAGAGAGGTCCGTGCGACCCGGTCCCGTGATTCCCTTCCCATTCTCTGCGCCCAGGGCCCAGGGCCCCTTGCCGACCTGCGGTCGGGCTGCCACCCTCTTGCGAACATGTCTGCCTCCCTTCTGCCACGGCCTCGCCATCCTGCTCGCACCCACCGGGCTCTGGGGCTGTTGGTCCTGGCGGCCTGTGGAGCTCAGTCCGGCGAACCCCAGGGAGGGCCGGAAGCAGCCAGCATCGAACCCGCCGCTGCCGCAGCGCCTACGCGCAACGACGATCCGCGCGTTGTGCAGGCCCGCAAGGCCCTGGACCTGGGCCGTGCGGATCTGGCGCGCGCCCTGGTACCCCAGGCGGTGGCGGTGGCAGGTAGCGAAGGTCCTCTACTCGAAGCGCGACTGGCTGCTCTGAGCGGGGATCATCTGGCCGCGCTGGCCCACCTGGAGCGTGCTCGTCGCGAAGCGCCCGAAGATCCGCGCGTGTATGCCACGGCCGCGGAGATCCACGCCGCCAAGGGCAACCTGGCGGAGGCGGATACAGAGATCAAGCGCGGCGTCGAGGCCGGTGGGGCCACCGCTCCCGAGCTGGCCCGCGCCCGGGGAGTGCAGCTGATCTGCAGTCCCGGCCAGGCGCGGCACGGATTGACCCTCTTGTTGCGTGCGCGCGAGTTGGACGCCGACCTGCCCTACCTGGACCGACCCTTGGGCCAGGCGCACATGCTTGTCGCCAAGGAGAAGATCGGTGCGGGGGATCTGGCCGCGGCCCTGACCTCCGTGCGTCAGTCCCTGGCCCACGACCCCGAAGAGCTGGACGCCCGTCGACTGGAGGTCGAGGTCCTCATGGGCCTGGGTGAATGGGGCGAGGGTATTGCGAACATGGAAGCTCTGTTGCTCGAGGGCCTGCCTCTCGAAGCCGAGCTGGCGGGCTACTACAAGAACGCGGCCTTCTGGGCGGTGACCCACGAGCAGAGGGAGCTGGGTGTGAAACACTATCTGCGCGCGCTGCAGTTGGGCTTCCCGCGGGCGGAGTTGGGCCATGGCCTCAGTGTTCTGCGCGCAGAGGCCGAGACCCTGGCGGCCCGGGGAGCCGAGTTCCTTGGTGCGGGTGAGGAGAGCGCGGCTCGCGAGCTCTTCGACCGCGCACTCGTCTGTGACCCGGAGTCCCTGCTGGCGAACAACTTCCTGGGCAACCTGCACAACGGCTCGGGGAACTTCGAGGGGGCTGTTGCCTGCTGGAACCGCGTGGTGGATCTGGCGCGCACCGAGGGGCTCGAGCTTCCCGAAGCCGTGCACATCAAGCTGGCCCAGGCACAGGGGCTGGGCCTGGGTGACTTTGAACGGGCCCGCGAGACCCTGGAGGCCTACCTGGTACTGGAGCCGACCGGTCGGTGGGTGGACCAGACGCGCAAGCTGATCGCCGACCTTCCTGAAACCCGGGAGTCGGAGTCCGTGCAAGAGGGCTTGGGGGAAGAAGGGGACGGGCGCCCGTGATCGCCCTGATCGCCGCCGGTCTGCTGGGCGTGGCCTCCATGGGCCCGACCCACCCCGGCCCGCCGTTCTATCTGCAGTACGAGGTCGACACGGACGTGGTGCGACTCATGTTCAGCGGAGAGCAGCGCCCCCTCGGTCCCTACCTGGGCTTCGAGGAGCCCTTTGCCGCGCCCTTGTCCCTGGAGGACGAGGCTCTGTTGATGGAGCGCGCCCGGACCCTGTTCGCCCGCGAGGCCTGCCTGCGTATCGACGGGCAGGTCGTCGCTCCGATCCTGGACGCAGTCCAGGCCTTCGACACCTCGGGGCCAGGCAATGCCGAGCCTTCCCTGCAGTTCGACCTGCGCTATCCCTGCTCGGGCATGCCCGGGACCGTGGAGGTCACGTGGAGCATCTTCGAGAAGGACACCGACAACGGTGTGCCCACCCTGTTCCGCCAGGTCGATGGGTTCTTCGAGTTCACTGCCATCCTGCGTGAGGAGCCGACCTTCACGTGGCATGGTCGGGAGCAGACCCTGGAGCGGCCAGAATCCTCCCAGCGTCCCGTGCCGGCCGCTCCGCCCCGGCGGGTCACCTACCCCCTCTGGTCCATGGGGCTCCTGGTCCTGGCGGCCCTGGCCACACCCCTGCTCTGGCGCGGGGCACGCCGTGCTCCACTGGTGGGGACCTGGTGTGTGGCTCTTCTGGGCGCCATGGGCTTGTGGGGCGTGGGGACCGAACCCCCGTGGGGCGGCCGGGTCCTGCTGCCCTCGCCCGACCAGGCCGTGGCCATGTTCCGCGAGCTGCACGGGAACATCTACCGCGCCATGGGGGCCCAGAGTCCCGATGAGGTGTATCGGGTCCTGGCCTCCTCTGTGGATGAGGACCAGCTGGACGACCTGTACGCGGAGGTCTACGAGAGCCTTGTGCTGCGGGAGGATGGAGGGGCCTTCTGCACCATCGAGGAGGTCCAGCCCCTGGGCCACGAGCTGCACATGCCCAGCGACGTCCAGGGCGAGGAGGACCTCCTGTTCGAGATCGACTGGACCTGGCGCGTACGGGGCTCGGTGATCCACCACGCGCACCAGCACGAGCGCATCAACGGGTACCGTGCCCTCTACAGCGTGGGCTACGACGGGGAGGCCTGGAAAATCTCCAGCTGGGAGGTGTTGGAACATCGCCGTATCGAGGACGATGGCCCGCAGATCACCTTGGTGGGCGAGGACGACTAGAGGCGGGGAGGATTCAAGCCCGAGATACTCCGATCCGGGCTCCTGAAATGAGACCCATCCGTCGATGAGCACGGGGATCTCGCCGATTGGCTAAGTCTCCCGGGGGCTGGCGACCGATCCTAATCCTCAATTCGCCTGCTCTCGTCACGTATCAATCAACCATGAGTATTTCCAGAATCCTGAGTCTGGCCCTGGTCGCCAGCCTCGCCGCCTGCGCAGGGCCGCGCATGCACAACAAGACCCAAACCGCGATGTCGCCGGCAGGGGTCTCCGCATCGACTGCCCAGAAGTGGCTGGCGCAACCTCTGCGCGGCAAGTGCATCGTCGTCGATCCCGGTCACGGCGGTAAGGACCCCGGCGCGTGCGCCGTGGATGGAAGCCGGGAGAAAGACCACAATCTGACCATCGCACGCCTTGTGGCGCAGCAGCTGAGAGACGCCGGAGCCGAGGTGTTCATGACGCGCTCCAGCGACAAGTTCATCTCCCTGGATGAGCGTGCCGAGATGGCTGATCGGCACCACTGCGACCTGTTTCTCTCCATCCACGCCGACGCGGCCAGCAACCCCAGCGCCCGTGGCGCGACGGTCTATCGCGCGCGTGGGGCTCTGGCGGCAAGCAGCAACTGTGGGAGGGAGCTCCTGGGCGCCCTCCACCAAGCGGGGTTCGACCATCGCGGCCTGCGCGAGGCGGGCTTCCGTGTGCTCATGGGCCACAGCCGACCCTCACTGCTTCTGGAGTGCGGCTTCCTGACCAACTCGACGGATGCCGCAAACCTCAATGACCCCGACTGGCGCGCGCGGATTTCGGACGCCGTCTGCTCTGGGGTGGTCGCGGCACTCAGGGGCTGATCGGTCTCGCCCTCCGGGAGAGCGGAGCAGCTGGACGACTAGAAGTCTTCGAAGTCGATGTCGTAGGCACCCACTTCGGGGTCCAGCTCCTTGCCCAGCGCCTTGAGGCGCTTGCCTTCATCCTCGTCAGCATGGAGACGCCCGTACTCATACCAGTAGGTGCCGGTGAGGGGGGCGAGCTTGGTCGCCTGACGGTAGAGATCGCGTGCCAGATTCTTGTCCGAGGAGCGGACGAGCTTGGCGTACTGATAGCAGCCCACGGCGCTCAGTCCACCCGCGGCGTTGGCCTCCGAGAAGAGACGCTTCGCCCGGATGCGCTTGCCCGCCTGCACCGCGCCCATGCCGGCCTTCTCCAGGCCGGCCGCGCCCTCGATCACCAGGTCCTCTTCGATGTAGGTATGGAAGCGCTTGGTCAGCTCCTCCATGTCGCTGTCCTCAGTGAGCTTCAGGCACTCGCGCAGATACCGCAGCGACTCTTCCGGCGTGACCATCTGCAGGTTGAACGATCCCCGCTGGCGCTTGACCTTCTTGTCGTTGGCCAGTCCGTTGGCGTACTTGAGGAATCCCTTCTTCAGGGTCTTGTCGTTCATGAAGAAGTGGATCAACGCCCAGCCCCAGGTGTAGTCCGTGTAGGCNTCCTTGAGGACGATCTGCTCGACGGTCAGCAGCTCTCCTGAGGAGATATCGTTCTTGACCTCGGTCAGGCGCCCCTCCTGCACAAGCCCGACATTGAGCACCTTCTTCTTGGGATCCCAGAGGGCTCCACCGTAGTACTCAGCGATGCCTTCACCCGGCCAGTGGGGCATCTTGAAGTCCTCGTTCAGCAGCTTCTGCAGGTAGTGGCTGGCCTCGTGATACAGGACCATCTCGGTGGAGGTCATGTCGAGCCGGTCGTAGAAGCAGTTCAGGTCGTAGTCCCCGAGGAACATGAAGTAGGCCAGGGCTCCGCCCGGCGCTCCGGAGGTGCGCATGAACTGTTTGCGGTTGGTGAAGAAGTTGATCATCATCTTCTTCTTGCGCTTGTCGCGCTTCACGCGCCACTCCTTGGCGAAGATCTTGTAGTAGGACTCGAGGCGATCCTGGAACACCTCGGCCACGCGCTTGGGCAGCGTGTACTTCCAGCGGAAATTCGAGGTCTCCTCCTCGTAGGCATTGCCCCACTCCGCGTGGGCCAAGGCCTCCTCGATCTGTTCGAGTCGCTCCTCTCCCTGCTTCTCAAGAGATCGCCTGCGGTTCTTGGGCAAGTTCTCCAGGTCGGCGGCCAGGAACAGATCCTCTACCCAGTCGTTGGGTACAAGGATGTCACCGTTCTCGAAGTGGATCGTGCAAGACTCCTCTCCGCGCTCCATGGTCGGTCCGTCGATGACGCGGCCGTCCTTGAGTAACAGGATGTCAGCCTGCAGTGGTGCTGTAAGAAACGTCAGGTACGCGACAGGGAGCGAGGCCCGGAGGATGAACTTTCCAACCATGTTTCGTACGGGGTCAGGAGATGAACTTGAAGTAGGCCTTGGTGAACGATTCCCAGTCCTTCTCGGACCAATCCGCGAAGGTGCGTTCGAATACCTCGCGCACCATGTCCTGCTCCCCTTGGCGCCAACGCTCGGCGCGTTCCTTGCCGCGTGCGTCCTCTTCCTCCTCGGTCTTGGGGGCGTCGCCGACATTCACGGACCCCTTGTCCTTCTCTTTGATTTCATCCACCACCTCCGTGAGCGTCGTCACGTAGGTCTCAAGCAGCTTCTTGGCCTGCTTGCAGCGGGCGCCCTCCTTGGACAGCAGGAAGCGCACGAGTTGAGCGGCTTCGGCGCTCTTGGAGAAAGTGCCCGCTCCACCCGCGCCGGATGAGAACTCCTCGCGGGTCTGGCTCATGATGGTGCGCGGGGCCGTGGCTCTGCCCTGGGAAACGGCCAGGCGCGCCCCTTCCCGGGCGTACTCGTTTACCCGGAACTCCAGCTTGCGCCCATCGCGCCGTGCGCCGCGCACGTGGATGACTATGCCGATCCTGAGCCACTCGGGCATGGCTCGGGCGGCATCTTCGTTGCGGTCGAGCAACCACTGCTCCAGTAGTTTTCCGTTGACCCAGTCGACCTCGCCACCAATCCAGCCGGTGTCCGGTTTGTGGGTGACTATTTCGGAGCCCGGAGCCACGTAGGTATAGGAGCCCGTCGTGCCGGTGCGGGTTCCGCGGGTGAATGCGCCCTCTTCCTCCGAGTCGTTGCAGACGCGCAGGATCGGGGCTCGCATGTACTCACCCTCGCCGAAGTAGGAGAGTTCCTTGTTCATCCACTCGATCAGGAGATCGGCGTGATCACCCAGTTTCTTGGCCCACTTGTCCTGGTCGTGGTCAAGCACAAGCACCTTGCCGCGGTACTGGTGATCCCAGTCCTTGGGCAGGGCCTTGATGGCCTTCTCGTGCTTGATCTTCTGGGACTCGACGCGCTTGGAGCGCCGCTCCTTGGGCGTGCCTTCGGTCAGCTCCCGTCGGGTGATGCGGATGCCACCTGGAGTGCTCGCCCCTGTGGGCAGCAGCTCTCCTGAGCGTTCGATGAGCTTGAAGGACTTCAGACTCTTCTCGATGGTGCTGCGCAGTTTCTTGTACTCACCTTCGAGAACTTCGGTTTGCAGGACAAAGTCGATGTCGGGGGCGTGGTAGATCCAGGTGATGATGCGCTTGGGCCCCGATCTGGCGAGCTTTTCAACCTTGACGGAGTAGCGTGTCACCTCGATCTTGCCGTGCTTGCCCTTCTCCTTGGAGTCCACATACCAGCCTCCGCCCGCGTAGGTCCTCTCGAGGAAATCCTCGTAGTCCTTGTAGGGGTTCGAGATCGTGGTTGTCTTGGTGGTCACCCCATCCTCGGACTCCTCTTCCACCACCTTCTTGCGCTCCTGGTTCGCGTGGACGAAGGCGATGCAGAGCATCTCGGGGACGTGGCTATAGGTGTAGCCCGTGGTCTTGTCCGTCCCGAAGTACTCCTTGTTGGATAGGTGCTTACTCGCCAGCCACCCCTCGTCGGTCTTCATGGCCACGGAGGCCCAACTCTTGGGGGCCCGGAAAGAGAACCCGAAGCGCTCGTTCTTGACGGTGCTGGAATCCTGGGGGAGTGGGGCGTGGGCGGGAGCCGGCTGGAGCCCCGTCAGGGTCAATGCGCCTACGGACAGAAGGGTGCGGATCATAGCTGTCTCCTTGGATGGACGTGGCTCTTCGGTGGTGGGGAAGGTTCCCGAAGACGACGCTGCGTGCCCAGCTTAACGTTGTGTGGCCTCCAGAGTTTGAAGGAATCTGGCTGGCAGGGCCCGGGGTCTGTTCCAGGCCCTCCACAGGGGGGGGCTTGCCCCCCAAGGCGGGTGCGGAATCTCGTTGAAAGCCCTGTTTCCCGGGCGTAGGCTCAAGCCGCCGGGCCCGGGGGGGATCCCGATCAGGCTCGGACCATTCATCATGGCCAAACGCAGAGACAACATGTTGGAGGCTTTTCAGGCCTCGTCCGCGACCGACAACCAAGGCGACGGCGACTCCTCCGTGGGAGGGGGTGGGCCTACTCCCGGACGGACGCCGGGTGGCGGATCGGCTGGCCTGATCCTGCCCATGGGGCCCGGGACCTTCCTGCTATTGCAGGGGGTCTTGCTCGTGCTGGCGTTCCTCGCGGGGCAGGCTTCCGGCGACCTGGGAGTGGTTCAGGCCCAAGGACTGGATGAAGGGCCTTCGACCGTGATGCTGGAGGGGCCGGGTTCCGCGGCAGAGCCGTTTGGTGGTGCAACAGCAGGCCGTGATGCGGCTCAGGCGCAGGCCCCGCGGCAGGACTCGCAGCAGAACTCGCAGCAGAACTCGCGGCGGGCCCCGCAGCAGAGGACCACAGCGCAGGACGGCGAGGTCCTCTCAACCCGACCCGATCGTGGTTCGCGCCGACCGGCAGCGGGGCCCGGCGGAGCCTCAGGGCAGCAGCCCGGGGGGGCATCGGCGACCAAGGCCGGCAGTCCTGCGGATGCGGCCTTCGCCGATCCCGCCAATCGATTCACCCTGCTGGTCTTCACGGCGGACGGTACCGACTTCGGCTGGGAGATGGCCAAGGTCAACCACGCCAACCTCAGCGCCCAGGGCTTCGCGGTGATTGAACCGCGTGAGCAGGGCGGCAAGGTGCTGCTGCACGTGGGAGCCTTTGGCAGCTTCGCGGCGGCGGAGCAGGTCCGAACCAAGGTCGCCGATGCGCCGGGTCCGGACGGCAAGCAGACGCCCTACGCAGGGGCCTATGTGGTCAACATCCCCCGCTGACCCGCGCCGTTTTTCCGGTTTCGCCCCTCTCGTGACCCTCTCTGGCTTCTGAGCCCGGCCCTTTTCGGCGCGGGGGTCTTTCCAGGGGAGGGGGAGAGCCCTAGGATTCTTGCCCCTTGTTCCCCCGGGACGAGCACTTCAACCCCTTCCGCGCACACTCTGCAGCCCTCGTCGGGCCACTCCCATGTCTATCCATCCCAGTCTTCGCGGCGGCGACAACCTCGTGGGTCAGCGCAGCGTGTACACCCGTGTTGAGCGCCTCCAGAAGCTGATGCGCGATGGGAAGATCAGTGAAGAGGACTCCCCCTACGGTCTGCCGAAGGTGCGAGCCTTCGTCAAGGTCAAGGTCAAGAAGAAGGCACCCGAGGAGGAAGCCGGGGACGGTACCGAGGAAGGTGCCGAGGCGTCCGAGGCCGAGGCCAGCGAGGAGTAGTCCTCCTGCGGAGGCTGCGTTCCTCCGGGAACGGACTGTGCGCTGATCGGGGCCCGAAGCTCCGTCGAATCGTCCTGTCTGCATTGTTGCCATGGCTTCCACGAGTACCTCCACCCGCGCGCCCATCATGGAGGTCTTTGCCTCCATCCAGGGCGAGGGGGCCTACGCTGGCGAGGCACAGGTCTTTCTCCGGCTGGCGGGCTGTCCCCTGCGATGCGACTGGTGCGATACGCCGCACTCCTGGAGTGTTGACGATGAGCGCCCGGCTCGGGTCGTCACCCCCGAGGGCCCCAAGCGCCACACGGCTTGGGCCAATCCGTTTCAGGTGGCCACCTGGGTGGCCGCCTGTGAACCCCGAGAAGCGCGCACCGTAAGCGTCACGGGCGGCGAGCCTCTCATGTGGCCCGAGTTTCTGCTGGGGCTGCCGGATATGCTTGCGGGTCGACGCCTGCATCTCGAGACGGCTGGTGCTCACCCCGAGGCCTTGCGACGCGTCGCTCCGGCATTCGACCACTTGAGCCTGGACCTGAAGTTGCCCGAGGACATGGGGGAGGTCGTGCCACTTGATGTTGAAGGCGTTCACGGCGAGGCCAACCCACACACGTCTGAAGATTGGACCCGCGTCCGCCGTGAGGTTCTGGCGATTGCTGCCGAACACCATGCCTGCGCCAAGATCGTCGTCCGGTCGGGTCGCCCCATTTCCGCCTACCTGCCCCTGCTCGAGGATCTCGAGCGGTTGGCACCCGACGTCCCTCTCTATCTGACCCCCGTCAGCCCCATGGGCGGGGTCGCGGCCCCCGAACCCAAGTTCCTTGAGGAGCTGGTGGAGGAGGCCCGTGATCTTCACCTGGACGTGCGCGTCATGCCCCAATTGCACCGGGTGCTCTCCATTCCCTAAGCGCCCAGCCCTCTGCGAACCCGTTGAACTCCCCGGCCCACTCTTCCATGGATGCCTCCGAGACCCAAGCTGACTCCGCCGCGGCTCTGCCGCGCGTTGTGATTGTTGGGCGACCCAACGTGGGCAAGTCGACCCTGCTCAACCGCATGTGCGGTAGCAGAATCGCGATTGTTGAACCCACAGCGGGGGTGACGCGCGATCGCATCGCGGTACCGGCACGCTTGGATACACCCGCTGGGGACCGCTGGTTCGAGGTGGTGGATACCGGGGGGATCGGAATCGTGGACCGCGACGACCTGGGGCCGCACGTCGAGGGCCAGGTCCAGCTGGCCTTGGACAAGGCCCACTTGGTGCTGTTCATGGTGGACGTGCGTAGTGGGATCATGCACCTGGACAAAGCCGTGGCGAAGACCATGCGCGCCTTGGACGTACCCACTCTGCTCGTGGTGAACAAGACCGAGGGGGAGAAGCTGCACTGGGATGTGGACGTCTTCCGCCGCCTGGGGATCCACGGTGAGCCCATTCCCATCAGCGCGCAGAACGGGGAGGGCCTGACCGATCTCTACGCACAGATTCACGCCGCATGTCCCGAGGCTCCCAGCTCGCGCCCGCCCGGGGCCGATGCCATGAAGATCGCGATCATCGGTCGTCGGAATGCGGGCAAGTCCACGCTGGTCAACCATCTGGCCCAAGAGAAGCGTGTGATCGTCTCGGAGGTTCCCGGAACCACGCGCGATGCGGTGGATGTCCTCTTTGAGCGCGACGGTGAGAACTTCGTGGCCATTGATACCGCTGGTCTGCGCAAGCGCGGCAAACAGGACGACGCCATCGAGTTCTTCTCCGAGGCGCGCAGCAAGAAGACCATTCGACGCGCTGATGTCGTGGTCCTCATGTTCGACGTGTCGCGCACCATCTCCGCCATCGAGAAATCCCTGGCCACCTACGCCTACGACCACCACAAGCCCGTGATCCTGGCCGCCAACAAGTGGGATCTGGTACAGGGCCGTGACCCCGAGGACTTCCGGAAATACCTGGACGCCCAGATGCCCGGCCTGTCCTTCGCGCCCATCGTCTTCCTGACGGCTAACCAGGGCTGGAACGTTGAGGAGACCCTGAGCCTCTGCCGGGATCTGTACTCCCAGGCCCGCGAGAGGGTCACCACCGGGGAACTGAACCGGGTCCTGAAACGGGCCCTTGAGAGCCGTGGGCCAAGTAAAGCCGGCCATAGCGTCCGCATCCGTTACGCTACGCAGACCGATGTGGCTCCGCCCACCTTTGTGATCTTCGTGAACGACAAGAAACGCATCAGCAAGGACTACCTGCGCTACCTGCAGAACCAGATCCGCAAGGACCTACCTTTTGATGAGGTGCCCATGCGCATTGTCCTGCGCGATGGCCGCTCTGACCCCGAAGGAGACTCTGTCCGATGAATCGACGCACCTGGCTGTACGTAGCTCCACTTCTGCTGCTGGGGCTCTCCTCATGTGCCCTCTTTCAGCGCCAGATCCACCCGCGCTGGACCGAGGGCACGGTGAAGTGCAACTCGGAGTCCGTGCTGTACGACGTCATCCACCTCTCCTTGGAGAATGCCAGCTATCCCGTGGGCATGGGGGCGGACAGCGGTGCCCGCCAGATCGTCTCGGGCTGGTTCCGTTCGGGGGCTCCCTTCAAGGGCAAGGGCTACCGCCAACGGGCCACCGTCGAGTACACCCCCGTGGCGAACGCCGAGACCCGCGGCGAGTTCTCCATCCGCGTGCGCGTCCAGCGTGAGATCAACGAGAGCTTTCGGCCCCTGGATCCGCGCTATGCGGACTGGAAAGAGGCCGAGGACAACCCCCAGGAAGGCGAGCGCGTGCTGCAGTACATCCGCTCATTTCTCGCCGATGGCAACTTCAAGGTTGGCCCCAAGGGCGCGAAGCGCTTCCAGTAATCCGGCGGCGAATAGGTGCCTGTGGCCCAGTAGGGCCAGCTTGCGGCACCACTTTGACTGGACGGCCCAGTTTGAGACGGGTGCTCCCATGAGCCACGTCTCACATCGGGATGGGCATGCCCAAAACCCTGTGCGCGCCTCCATCCTCGGCGTAGCGGGGGTCGATGGGAGGGGAGAGTCCCCCTTCCATGGCTGTCCCCACGCACATTCCCGCCGCCCGGCCGGGTCACGTCCCCTCTGTTGACGTCGCCCTCGGTCCGTGGACCGAACCCGCCCGCCCGTCCTTCGCGCGAGTGTTGTGGCAGGTCCTGCGCACGCCGGGAAACCTCTGGCGTAGTCGCGATCTGGTGGGTACCTGCCTGGGCCGGGACCTCTCGGGTCGCTTTCGGGGCACGATGCTCGGCTGGCTTTGGCCCCTGGTCCAACCCGGCCTCTTGCTGGTCGTCTACGGCTTCGTCTTCGCCGAGCTTCTTGGCGTGCGGATGCCCGGGGCGGCAGCGCAACTGCAGGCGAGCTATGGCCTCTACCTGTTCAGCGGCGCACTGGTCTGGAGCGCATTCGCCGAGTCCCTGACGCGCGCCACCACCTCCCTGGTGGATGGGCGGCATCTGATCGGCAAGCTCACCTTCCCGGCCGAGGTTCTGCCCCTGACACCCGTTCTGGGGGGGATGGTGACCTTGGCCTTCGGGGCTACCGTGACCTTGGCGGTGACGGCTGCCACGGGCCTGCACCCGCTGCCCGGGGCCGAGCTGGCCTGGGTGCCCGTACTCTTCGCCCTGGGTGGTCTGTTCACCTACGGTCTGGCGCTGCTGTGTGCCGCGGCCCACATCCACCTGCGCGACACGCGCGAGGTGATGGCCTGCCTGCTCACGGTGCTGATGTTCGCCACGCCCATCTTCTGGGTTCCCTCGGCGGAGGTCATGCCCTCCATCGGTCCCTGGCTGGATTGGATCCAGGCCTCCCCCCTGTACCTGTGGATCACGGGTTGGCGCGGGGTGCTCATGGGAGGGCAACCGACGGAGGCCCTTGGAATGGGCGTCGCGGAGTGTTGCGCGAGGCTCGCTCCCTGGTCCGTGGCCAGCGCTTTCCTCGGCCGTGCTGTCTTTGCCGCCCTGCAACGGGGCTTTGCGGATGAGGTCTGAGCGATGAAGTCTCCCCTCGCCCTACAAGCCGAAGGTCTCGGCAAGTGCTACTCGGTGTGGCCGAATGACAGCTCACGCTGGCAAGCCGCTCTGAGCTTTGGTCGCCTCAACCGGGCCCGAAAGGTGCAGGCTCTCGAAGACGTCTCCTTTGAGCTGAAGCGGGGCGCCTGCCTCGCTCTGGTGGGCGACAACGGTGCGGGCAAGTCCACCCTGCTCAAGCTGCTCAGCGGTAACACACCGCCGACCTCAGGCCGCTTTCGAACGAGCGGACGCGTGGCCGCGCTGCTCGAGCTGGGATCCGGATTCCATCCCGACTACACGGGTCGCGAGAACGTGCTCATGAATGGTGTGCTCCTGGGAGCGAGCCGGCGTGAGGTGAAGGCCCGCATGGGCGAGATCTTCGAGTTCGCCGAGCTACAGGACGTGGCCGACGCCCCCGTCCGCACCTACTCCAGCGGCATGGCCATGCGCTTGGCCTTTGCCAGCGCCATGGGTATGCAGCCCGAGATCCTGCTCCTGGACGAGGTCCTTGCGGTGGGGGACATGGCCTTCCAGAAACGCTGCGTGGATCGCCTGTTTGACTACCGCGCCGCTGGTGGGACCCTGATCGTCTCCAGCCACAGCCTGTACGACCTGCGCCAGCTGTGCGACGAGGCGCTGTGGCTCGACCACGGCTGCATGCGCGGCTTCGGACCGGCCACGGATCTGACACACGACTACGCAGCCCACTGTGTGGGAGCCCCCTCTGCAAGCGATCCGTCGGCCCCATCCGAGCCCACTCCGGAGGCCCCGTACCTCAGCCGGTTCGAGCTTGTGGAGGGGACCACCGCGGGCTCCTCGCAGCGGGTGGCCAGTGGTCAGGCCCTGCGCCTGCGTATCGGCTGGGAGGACCCGCGTGCCGAGCGCCGCCCCCTCAGCCTGGGTGTGACCTTCACCCGCCAGGGGGCCACCTTGCAAGCGGGCGTCGCCACCCACCACGACGGCCTGAGCCTTCTGGGCCCGGGCGGGCAGCTGGAATTGGAGTTGCCTGATCTCTCCCTGCTCGCCGGTCGCTTCAGCGTCGTGGCGCATCTCCTCGACGAACACGGCGTGCATCGCTACCACGAGCGCGCTCTGGGCTCACCCCTGACCGTGACCCACTCCGGTCACGACCTGGGTCTGGTGCGTCTCGCCCATCGCTGGCACGGGATCGACGTGCCAGCTTCCCTCATCCCGGACAGTCCCCAAGTCGTCCAAGAGGAGTCTGCCTGATGAATCCTGTACCGCATCTGCTCCGTCCCTGGCTGCAACCGCTGACCGCCATCGTTGTGAACTACAAGAGCGGCGGCTTCGCCCTCTCGTGCCTGCGCTCGCTGCAGATGGAGTGGGCACGCTGTGGAGGCGAACCCCGGGATCTCGAGATGATCCTCGTGGACAACGCCTCCAACGACGATTCCGACCGTTGGCTGGACACCATCGAGCGCGAGGGCGTGCGGGTCCTGCGTTCAGGGACCAACCTGGGCTACGCCGGAGCCGTCGAGTGGGGGCTGGAGCACAGCCAGCAGGAGGGTCCGGTGATGTTCCTGAATCCCGATCTGTTCTTCCTGCCCGGCTCTCTGCAGAGCCTGCTCTGCCACCTGGCCAGCGATCCGGCCCTGGGTGCGGTCGCTCCCCGGACGTTTGTGGACGAGGACGCTCACCTGCACCTGCCACCCATCACCCTGCCCACGGCGTGGGAAGAGTGCCTGGGCACTCTCGGTCGCGTCGTGCCATCCCTCTCACGCCTCCTGGCCCGGCGTCAGAGTCGTCTGGCCCGTGACCACTGGAGCGCCTGGCGACCCCAGCCCGCCGACATGCTCTCCGGAGCGTGCGTGCTGGTGTCTGCGGAGATGGCCCGGGGTGACGAGCCCCTGCTGGACGCCGCCTACCCCCTCTACTACGAGGATGCGGACCTGTGCCAGCGCCTGGCTGAGCGCACCATGCACATGGACTGGGTGCCCGCCGCGCGCGTGGTCCACCACTGGTCGCGCTCCGCTGGAGCCGGCTCGGCCTTTGAGGGCCAACCCCGCGAGTTCTGGAATCGCTCGCGTCAGGTCTACATGGAGCGCTGGGCCAGCGCCTCGATGCGTTGGACCTTGTCCTGGTGCGAACGCCTGATCGCACGTATGCCCGCGGCTCTCCTGGATCGCATCCCGCGCGGGATCGAAAGTCTGGGATCGCAGGAACAAGAAGGTGAGCGCGTGGAGCTCACCCTGCCCGCCGGGGGGGATCTGTACATGGAGCTCTCCATGACCCCGCACTTCACCCTGTGCGCGGGGATCGCCATTCGCGGCGCGGAGCCTGGCGAGAGCTGGTCGTTCCCGGCCAGCGCCTGGGACTGGCTGTTCCCGGGGACCTACTACATGCGCGCGGTGGACTCCGAGAGTGGAGCGGTGCATGCCACCTGGACCTTCAACAAGGTTGCTCCTGCCCGCAGTCAGGCCCTGCCGAGCGAGCCCTTCCAACCAGCTTCCCAAGGGGGACTCACGGCATGAGTCCGCTTGATTCTCCTCGCTGCCTGAGCGCTCCCGCCCGCGGGTCGGTGCTCGTCTTGGCGCCCCATCCCGATGACGAGATCATCGGAGTGGGGGGGACCCTGGCCTTGCACGCGCTCCAGGGCGACCGCGTCCACGTTGTCGTGGCCTTTGACGGCGCGGCCGGCTTGCCGACCATGGACCCAGGGCAGGCACGCGACCTGCGGTGCCGTGAGGCTCTGGCCGGTGGTCGAGCCCTCTCCTCCGTAACGTCCGCCCTCACCCACCAATTCCTGGAGTTCCCCGAGGGCCACGAGCCCACCGACGCCGAACTCCAGCGGGGCGCGGCTCTGCTGGCCCGCATCCTGATCGAGCGTCGCCCGACCAGCGTCTACGCACCCTGGCCCGGAGACGCTCACCAGGATCATCGCGTCCTGGCCTCGGCCCTGGCCCTGGCCCTGGAGCAGCTCCCGGTGCACCAACGTCCCAAGTACGTCTGGGGCTTCGAGGTCTGGTCCACCCTGGAGGCGAGCGTCCTGCTGGACGTCACCCCGGTGATGGACATGAAGCGTGCCGCCCTCGAGTGCCACGCGAGCCAGAGCACGACCAAGCTGACCCGCCGCGCCCTGGGCCTGGCTGCCTGGAGATCGGCCCACCTGGATCAGGATCAACGCTACGCCGAGGCCCTGTGCCCCTTTCCCCCCGCGAGCTCATCCGAGCTCAACCCGGCCACCGCTTTCCCCCCGGAGCAACGCGCGTGAAGATCGCCCTGTTCACATCCCATTTCCCTCCCCAGTTCACCGGGGGAACCGAGCAGGTTGCCCTGGCTCAGGCCTTGGCCTTGACCCGGCGTGGTCATCAGGTCCACATAGTCTCCGGTAGCGATGAGGTCCATGACGGCCGTGACGTTGTGCGAACGAAAGTGCAGGGGTTGGACGTCGCCTTTGTTCCGCGGTTGCACTCCGAACCCATGGACCTCGCCCAATCCTGGCCGCGCGTCTTGGATCTCGCCGAGCGGGAGGTGCAAGGAGCCGACCTCATCATCGTGCACCACCAGGCCACCCTCGGGTCGGGACTGGTGCGCCGTCTGCGAGCATCTGCGCCCGTGATGCTGTGGTTGCATGACCACCACGCCACCTGTCCACGAAGCTTTCGGCAGGCGCCCTCTCCTTCGATCACGTGCCCCAGCCGCGAGGATGTGGCACGCATCGGGCACAAGGCCTGTGCGGATTGTCTGGCACCCTTGAAGGCCGACTCCGATCCCTACCGCATGGCCCTGGCCGTGGCTGCACGTCAGCGGGCCTTCCAAGCCGAGGTGGATGCCGCCACCAGGGTCCTTGTTCCCAGCCGCACGCACCTGGTGCGCCTCTCACAGTTCCTGGATTTCGGACCCGGTCAGGTCAAGATCCTGGAGCCCGGCCTGTGCATGGAGCTTCCCGACGTACGTCGCAAGCCACGACTGTGGAAGGGCGATGGCCCGCTGCGGATCCTCCATCTGGGTCGCCGATCCGTGGAAAAAGGCAGCCTCGATCTGGCCCAGGCCGTGGGCAGGATGCCCGCCGGTCGTGTCCAACTGGTCTTTGCCGGAGGCAGCGAGAAAGGCCTCGATACCGTCCTCAAGGAGGCAGCTGGCGTGAACGAGGTGGAGTGGCACGGGACCTACGATCCCGCGCAGTTGGCGGCCATTGCGGCAACCTGCCACGTGGTGGCGCTCCCTTCTCGCCTCTCGGAGAGCTACTCTCTGTGCGTGGACGAAGCCCTGGCCTTGGGGCTGCCCGTTTGGGCGTCCGGAGCGGAGGCGGCGCGGGAGCGTTACGGCGCACTGGGCCTGCACATCCTCCCCGCGGGCGAACCCGATGTCTGGGCGGCCGCATTCACAGAGTTGATCCGTAACCCGGCCCAAGTTCAGGCCCATATGTTGGACCTGCCCGAGAACATTCCCACCTGTCAGCGATCGAGCGAGACCCTGGAGCGCTGGGGCCAAGAGCTCGTCCGCCAGTTCCGTGACCAACCGATATCCGCCTCTAACGACCATCGCCGGCTTGCCTAGCCGGGTGCTCGTCTTTGCACCCCACCCCGACGACGAGGTCCTGGGTTGTGGGGGGGCCTTGGCGTTGCACGCCCGCCGTGGAGATCACGTGCGCGTGGTGGTCGTGAGCGATGGTGGCGCCGGCGGGGATCCAGTGGTGCGTGCCGTCGAAGCGCAGGCTGCAGCAGAGGTCTTGGGTGTTAGCGAGTGGACACAGCTTGGGCTGGAGGATGGGGCTCTTGAGCGCGATCCCACCCTGGTGGATCTCTTGCAGCGCGAGCTTGCCGAGCACAAGCCCGATCTGGTGTATGGACCCTCGCCATTTGAATTGCACTCCGACCACCGTGCCTTGTGTGCCGCCCTGGCGGCGGCGCTTCAGGCTGGCGATCCATGCCGCGTCCACCTCTACGGGGTGAACCGGCAGGTACCCGCGAACTTCCTCCTGGATACCACGTCCGCGGCGGAGCAGAAGGACCGCGCCTTGGCTGCCTTTGAGTCCCAGCAGGCACAGATTGATCTTGCGGGCAAGGCCGAGGCTTTTGATCGCGCCTACACCGTCAACGTGGAGGATCCGGCGGTGGAGCGCGTAGAGGGTTTCATGGCTCTGGATGGTCACGCTGTGCAGGACTATCGGGCGCAGGTCGTGCGTAGCCTGCTGGACGACGACGGCGAGGACGACGAAGCCGGTGCGGTCGGCTCCGGAGCCAGTGCTGTCATCTCCACCTGGAACAAGATGGAGGACGTGCGCGCCAACCTGGAGGGCTTGCGGGCTCAGACCCACCCCTTCGAGCAGATCATCGTTGTGGACAATGCGAGCCACGACGGAACGGCGGCCATGATCAGCGCCGAGTTCCCCGAGGTGCATCTGATCGTGATGCCGCACTCAGAGTACGGGGCCTGCGAGACGTTCAACATCGGCTTCGCCGCGGTGCAGACCGAGCTCACCGCCATCCTGGACGACGACGTGGTCCTGCCTCCCAATTGGCTTGAGGGTGCCCGGGCACGACTGAAGCAAGAGCCCGAGACCACGGCCGTGGTCTCCACCAAGATCATCGAGCCCGGCATGCCCGAGGCCTATCGCAACTCACCGGCCGTCAATGAAGAGCGCTACATGAGCACCTTCCGCGGCTGTGCGAGCCTGGCCAGGAGCCATGTGCTGCGCGAAGCGGGCTACTACGACGAGCGCCTGTTCATCTATGGCAACGAGCGCGATCTCACCTGCCGCATCCTCAACCTCGGCTACCGCGTGCTGCAGTTCCCGGGGGTGGAGGCCTTCCACAAGACGCCCTTTGGCGTGCAGATGGGCAAGCGCAGCCTGTACTACCACGCGCGCAACGCCTGGCTGGGCATGATCAAGTACGCCCCCCTGTCGGACCTCTTGCGCATGCCCTTCCTGGTCTTCACGCGCGTCCTGCTGCGCTCGGGCAAGAGCGAAGCCGAGGGTGCGGTGCACGATGCCACCGGCACCATCGGTATTGGTCGCGCTGTACGCGAGACCCCGGGAGCCTGGTGGGTTCTGGTACGCGCCAGCTGTAGTGTGCTCTGGAACCTGCCCTATTGCCTGCGCCGCCGGCAGCCCGTGCGTGCGCCCGACTTTGAACTGCCCCTGCACTAGATGAGCGCTCCTCCCGAAGATCGACCGGGCGCGGTCAGCGCCGTGATCTGCAACTACCAGGGGCGCGAGTACCTGCCCGCGTGCCTGGATGCGCTTGGGGCTTGCGACCTGGCCGAGGTGATCGTGGTGGACAACGCGTCCACGGATGGCTCCCTCGAGTGGCTGCGGGAGCACCATCCCGAGGTACGCATCCTGGAGATGGGGGAGAATGCCGGCCCCGCCCGTGCGCGCAATGCGGGCTTTCGCGCCGCGCAGACCCCGTGGGTGCTTAGCTTGGACAACGACGCCATCGTCACACCGGGGATGCTCGAGCGCCTGTGTGAGGTGGCCCGCTCCCGGCCCGAGGCCAAGGTGTTGGCCCCGCGCAGCGTCTTTCATGCCGAGCCCGACCGGGTGCACTACGACGGCGGGTCCGTGCACTACGCGGGCCTCATCTCCCTGCGCAACTTCTACCGCCCCCAAGACCAGGCGCTCGGCAGCGATGTCGAGGAGGTGGACGTCTTCGTCTCCGTGTGCGTGCTCTGCGATCGGGAGACGCTGCTGGAGATGGGTGGGTACGACGAGCGCTACTTCATTCTCTTCGAGGATCTGGACCTGTCCCTGCGACTGCGTCAGGCAGGACACACCCTGCTGGCCGTGGAGGACGCCATCGTGCGCCACGACGCGGGTACTCCCGGGGTGAGCTTCCGCGAGGGAGCCGACTATCCCGCGCGGCGTGTCTTCTACCACTCGCGCAACCGCTGGCTGTTCATACTCAAGACCTATCGCTGGTGGACCCTCTTCGTGTGCCTCCCGGGGCTCGCCGTGTACGAGGTTGTCTGGTTCGGGTTCGCGCTGCTCAAGGGTGGGCTGGGTTCGTGGCTGAAGGGCAAGTGGGCCGTCTTGAGCACCCTCCCCGAGACCCTGCGCATGCGACGTGAGGTCCAGGCGCGTCGGCAGGTAGGCGACCGGGCCCTGATGGTGGGTGGGCCCCTCACGGTGACCCCCGCACTCAAACAGGACGGGGTGGGCGGCTGGTTGGTAAGTGCCGTGGACGCCCTCTTGCAGGGTCTCTGGGCGCTCGTTCGGCCCCTGGTGCGCTAGTCTTGGGCCGGGCGGCCTGCGAACTCGGAGAGCCTCTTGATGTGGCGCAGCACTCGCCCGTGGATGCGGTGCACGATGCCATCGCCCCACAGCTTCCAGTAGCGCTCCGGGCCCATCTCCACCCGATACCAGGTGCTGCCCTCCAGGCGCGTGCGTCCGCTGGGCAAGGCCGTCAGGCGGAACTCGCCCCGCACACTGCGGAAGGACTGCTCCAGGTGTGGTGCGTTGACATGGGCGTAAAAGCTCCACTCCTGCATGGGGGCGGGCTGCTCCAGCACGTCGAAGGACAGACGCCGCGGCGCCTCCCAGTGGGTGATGGGCTCCACGAACGCGCCGGTCGTGAATTCGCAGTAGCGCACGGCGCCCACCCCCTGGCCCTCTATGCGCGCCCGCAGGGGATAGGCGATGCCGGTGCGTAGCAGCCAGTCGTCCGGCGGGGGCAACTCGGAGAAGGAGACCACGTTCTCCCAGACCACCTCCGGCGGGGCGTCGATCACGATGGCAGTCATCACCTCCCGTTCAGCAGGACGGGTCCAGTGCTGCTGGGCCAGGGCGCTCAGGGGTAGACCCAGGATCACGAGACCCAGGGTGCGGTCGGGTGGTACGGACATGCGCGCCAGCAGTCGACCGAAGAGGGCTCCCGGCACCACCGCGGCCCACATGACCGGGAAGGCCATGGTCAGGCACACGAGTCCCTCCAGGGCGAAGGCGAGCATGGCCAGGAACCCGACCAGGAGAGTCAGCGTTGCGGTGCCCACGGTAGCGGCCGCGCTCCGTTCCGCTGGCGCGTTGAACAGGTAGCCCGTGACCGCGCCCGAGAGGAACGGGATCCCGAGGAACAGGACCGTGCCGTAGTAGTGCAGGCCTTCCGTGAGCAGGGCGATGAGTCCCGTCCCCACAAGCACCGTGAACCCCAGGCCGAAGAGGGACGTGCGAAAGGTGAACTCCTGGGAACCGTGGACGGGAGCGCGCGGCACCCGCGGGGCGCGCAGCACCAGGAGCAGGATGGTGAGGTAGGAGACGAAGGGCAGCAGGAAGCCCAGGCCCATCCACTGGGAGAGCCCCGCATCCCTCGCCCGTCGGGCGCTCATGGCCACTCCGATCCACAGGAAGGGCAGGGCCCATACCACGAGGAAGGCCAGGTAGCCGGCGGGCAGGTGGTCGATCCCCTGCATGCGTGCGGCGAAGGTGGGATCGAGATAGGTCTTCGGATCCCAGTACGTGCCGGTCAGTACAAGGCAGGAGCCCGCGTCCACGCTGTACTTGACCATGGCCAGTCCCAGCCCGGTGGCCAGGTATTGCGAGCGCCCAACGGTTCCCCGCAAGCTGAATAGGTCCCCAAGCCGGTACATGGTCTCGAGCCTACTCAGTCGGAGCCTCCCCGGGCCAGGATGGGGCCTGGGTCCCCGTGGTGGCGGAACCGCCCACGATTCAGGGGGATTTGGTCCTGACGGCTGCCCCGGCTGGGTGGTTATGCTCGCCGCCCATGCGCGTGCTTCTCGTCAGCCACCGCTTCCCGCCCCACTCCGCGGCGGGTACGGAGGTCTACACGGCTGAGCTGGCGCGGCGCCTTCAGGCCCGCGGTCACGAGGTCCACGTCTTCAGCAGCCACAAGGACACGGGCCGGGACGACCTGACCCTGGAGCGTCGCAGCCACGCAGGCGTGCCCGTGACCGAGGTCATCAACAACCTCTACCACGAGTCCTTCGAGCAGACCTGGCAGCACCCCGGAGTCGACGCGGTGTTTCGCGAAGAGGTGCAACGTATCGACCCGGAGGTGATCCACTTCCAGCACCTGATGTACCTGTCGGTCGGCTGCTTGGAGATCGCGCGCGAGTCGGGCGCGGCCGTGCTCATGACCCTGCACGACTTCTGGCTGGAGTGCCCTCGCATGGGGCAGTTGGTACACGCTGATGGCGAGCTGTGTGACGCCGTGGAGTTTGAACGCTGCGGTACCTGCCTGCCCTCCTTCTCCTGGACCCAGAGCGCGACGGCGCGGCGCGCGGGCCAGTCCTTGGCCGGCCTGCGGCGCGTGACGGGGCTGGACTTCTCTCCCCTGGCGCGCAAGATCCACAAGAAGATCTCCCGTCCTCCTGAATCGCACGCGGACGTGGATCCAGAGACCCGCGAGAGCTTTGCCGCCTTCGCCTCCAGGCGTACCGATGCCCTGCGCCAGCGCACGGTCGCCGCTGTGCAACGCTTTCTGGCGCCCAGCCGTTTCCTGCGCGAGCGGTTCGTCCGGTGGGGGCTTGACCCCGAGTCCATTCACTACACGCCAACGGGCTTGGACCCGCTCGGCGAGGGAGCCGTATCCGCTCCAGCATCCGAAGGTACCTTCGAGGTGTTGTTCCTGGGTTCCTTCATCCCCATCAAGGGGGCGCACGTATTGCTCGACGCCTGGGGGCAAGTCGACCCGGCCTTGCGCTCCCAAGCCCACCTGCGCCTGCACGGTCCCGTATTCCAAGATGCCGACTATGCAGCCGAGCTGGAACGCCAGGCCCGGACCGTGGGGGCAGAGGTGGGAGAGGGCCTCGATCGGGCGGGCGTGCAAGCCGCCCTGGCCCGGGCGGATCTACTCGTTGTTCCGAGCCTCTGGTTTGAGAACCGACCGCTGGTGCTGATGGAGGCCATGGGGGCGGGGGTGCCCGTGGTCGTGACCGGGCTGGGTGGCATGGCGGAGCTGGTGGAGGAGGGCGTCAATGGCTGGACCTTCCCCATGGGAGACGCGGCCGCCCTTGCTGCCGTCCTGTCGGAGCGCGTGCGTACGGGACCTGAGTCCATGGCTGCCGTTTCTGCGGAGGTCTTGGGCTTTCCCACCTGGGAGGAGGCGACGGACCAGGTGCTGGAGCACTACGCCGCCTGCCTTGCTTCGAGAGGGTCTGCGGGGTGAAGGTCCTGCTCGCCGTTCACGGCTACCCGCCGGAACTCTGCGGCGGTACCGAGGGATCGACCCAGGCCCTGGCCCGGTCGGCCGCGGCCGGTGGAGTGGAGGTCATGGTCGTCGCCGGCTCCCTTGAGCACGGCGAGGAGTTCTCCGTCAGCGAAGACGTGGATCGCGATCCGCAGACGGGTGCGGGCGTCCGGGTGCGCCGCATGCACCGCAGCGACCTCTACTTCGATCACTGGCACAAGCTGCACTCAGAGGAGGTCGGGCGGGCCTTCACGGACATCCTGGAAGAGTGGCGCCCGGACGTCGTGCACGTGATGCACTGGTTGCGTCTCAGCGATGACCTCGTGTTGCGTGCGGCGCGCGCAGGGATTCCCTCCCTGGTCACGATGAACGATCACCTGACCTCCTGCCTCTTGTCCCTGCGCGTCCATCCCGAGCGAAGGGCTCCTTGCGAGGAGACCCATGCCGCCATGGTATGCATGACCTGCGCCGGCGCCTTTCCCCCGCGCACCCCCTGGGTGCCCCCCGAACAACAGCTGGTCCTGTTCGGTCAGCGCAAGGCCCAGCTGGATCGGGAGCTGGACCTGGCGCAATTCCGGATCGTTCCCAGCCAGGCCCATGGTGAGGCTCTGGTACGGCACACGGGGCGTAGCCAGAGCGCATTGGTCATCCCGCCAGCCCGCGCCGAGCGCCTGCGCCCCTCGCCTCCCCTGCCCGCTCCCGACGGGGATCAGCCCCTGCGCCTGGGACTCTGGAGCGGTGGCGGGGCAGCCAAGGGGGCGCGCTCGATCCTGAGCGCCCTGATCCGGGTTGTGGGTGCGGGACTGGCGAGACCCGTTGAGTTGCATCTGGCTGGCATCGAGCCCATGGACACAGCGGCTGTCGACCTGCCCAAGGGCCTGACCTGTATCCAGCACGGTCCCTTCAAGCACGACGAGTTGAGCCAGCACCCTGTAGCCCGGGTGCATGCCGCGCTCGTGGGCTCCCTGGCCCCTGAGTCCTACGGCCTGGTTGCCGACGAGGCCTTTGAGCTGGGCCTGCCCACCCTTCTGCCGTCTGCCCCGGCTCTGGTGGAGCGCTTCCAGGATCAGGCGGGTGTGGAGTTCTACGACCAGGCCAGCGAGGAATCCCTGGCGGAGGCTCTCGGTTCCCTGTGCGCCCGCCTCCCGTTGGCCCTCCCGACCCGCGGCGACATAGCACCGGACAGGCAGGCCATCACGGCCATGCACATGGACCTGTGGGAGCGCGCCTGTGGCGTACCTGCGTCCGAAGGTGTGCCTGCGGAGAGCTGGTTTGAGGCCCGTATTCGCAGCGAGGCCCAAGCCAGTTGGGACCGCCAGTGTTCTCAGGCCAGCGCAGAGGATCTGGGATTCAGCGCCAGCTGACGCTGGGCGGGTCCCGGCTCCTGCCCACCATGGACGAACGGGCTTGGAGAGCGGAGGATACTTACCCCTCATGTCACTCCGCCCCGCCCTCTGCCTGATCGCCGCCCTCTCCGCCTTCGGTTGCACCGCTCCGTCACCGGTACGGCTCGACAGGGTGCCCTTGGCCGAGCTGCCCGACCACTACCGCGAGCTCTGGACGGCGTGGTTGGAGGAGGCTCCCGATTGGGGCGAGCGTCGCGAAGCGTGCCGGAGTGATCCCGCGGTCTGCACCTTCCTGGTCGAGAATCTGGCCGCCGTATTCCTCGGGTCCTACTCCCGGTCGGAGCTGGCCGCGCACAGCAGTGGCGGCCATGGGTACTTCGAGCGCGCCAGGGCCGAGCTCTTGAGACTGGGCGGGGACGCCGTCCCGACCCTGATGGAGCTGCACCTGATCGGGGATGGGGCCACCGCCCACCTGACGGCTGAGGTGCTCACGGCCATTGGCGTCCCATCTATTCCTGCCTGCCTTGAGCGCATGGAGCGGCCAGAGGCTCAAGCCCGGCGTCGGGCCATCCACCTCCTGGGGCAGCTGCCCCATGGTCACGACCTGGAGCCCCGGGTGCGTACGGCCCTGGCCGAGCGGCTCGCAACGGACGAGGACTGGCTGGTGCGCAAGACAGCGGCCGTGGCGGTAGCGCATCGCGGCGGCCGGGACACGATCCTCTACCCGGCGCGCAACGCCCTGACCCGCGCCCTGGCCGATCCGGACCAGGCGGTGGCCGCCGCTGCGGCAATGGGGCTGGCCAGTCTGGACGACCTGCGTGCCGTGCCCGATCTGATCGGCTTCCTGCGCCGCGCCGAACAGGACTCGGCCTTTGCCCTGTACCGCGTCGGGCAGGAGGCCCTGCAGACCCTCACCGGAACCACGGGCCGCCGCTCGGTTCGGGAGTGGGGGGAGTGGTATCGGACCTGGGAGGCCACACGCAAAAAGACCAGGGACACGGGGAACTGAAGACCCGCGGTGACTATCCTGGACCGCAAGTGAATCTCTATCCCGAATGCCCCCGACCATGACCAACTGGAAAATCAATCGTCGCTATGGTGTCTGCGCCGGATGTGAGCGTGCCTTCGACGATGGCGAGCGCATCGTGAACTCCCTGTCGGTGGGGCCCGAGGGGCTCGACCGTCAGGAGCACTGCGTGCAGTGGTGGGAAGGCAAGCAGGAAGGCTGTGCCACCCAGGAGTGCTCGGCGGCCTGCGGAGAGCGCGCCCAGGCGCTGGAGGGGGGCGCGGGCGACGATCCCGATTCGACGGCCCAGGACCTCTTCTGGTGGTATGGGCGTCACCTGGTGGACCGCAAGCGGACCGTTCAGTTGGATCTGGGGGCCCTCGAGCGCCTGTTCCTGGAGCTGGAGGGGCGCGAGGAGCAGGGCCTGAGAGAGCTACGCTATCTTCTGTGCCTATTACTCATGCGCAAGCGGCGGCTGAAGGTGGAGAAGCTCATCCGCGACGGCAGCGAGGAGGCCTTCCTGGTGCGTCGCCCCCGTCACGAAGGACGCTACAAGGTGTACGTGTACGACTTCGATGCCGATCGCATGGCGGAGATGCGTACCGAGCTGCAGTCCATCTTTGACGGGGCGGAAGGGGAGGGTGGCATCCATTTGAGCAGCGCCGAAGGCCCTGATTCCGGCCCCGATTCCGAGTCCGAGCCGGCCTGTGAGGTCGATGCTGAGTCTGACCCCGGGTCCGACTCCATGGATCTGGCTTCCGCGGACTCCTGAGGGCAGGTCTGCGCCGGGAGAGGGCCGATCTTGAGGGCGGGGTTTTTCTGCCTCCGAAATCTGGTCCGGGCCATTGGAGCTCCATGCAGGGGCTCAACCACCACCCCTAGTGGGTGAGGTTCCGGCACACCCCCGGATTCTGGGTGGCTTGGGTCGCAACGTCCGTCACGTCACCGATGGACGGCGTCCCTTTTTCCGAGTCCGCCCTTTCAATCGGCAGGGTGGAGCGCAAGAATACCTAAATGTCAGCAGATGGAGCAAAATGGAGCCAAGTGGAGCAAGGTTCGCCTCACCCGCGCCGGGCGACCCGCTTCTTGGGGACCTCCCAGCACCCTCTGGATGACAAGGGTCGGGTCTTCTTCCCCGTGCGTTTCCTGCCCGAACTCCAGAAGGATTCGTGCGGGGACGCCACGGTGGTGGTGACCCTGGGTCCGGGGGGCTGCCTGTATCTCATGGGGCACCATGATTTCGACCTCGCAAGGCAGCCCTTCTCGGACAGCGCCTTCCCCTCACCCGCGGAGCTCCAGGCTCAACGGGATTTCTACGGGAAGGTCGAGGAGGTGAAGCTCAAGTCCGGCCGTCTGCTCCTGCCCGACTCCCTGCGCAAGAAGGCAGGCATCGATCGGCAGCTGACGATGGTGGGCTGCGGCAACCGCATCGAGGTCTGGGAACCCGCGCGCCTGGATGCCGTGGAAGGCGAGCTCGATGGAGCATTCGAGACCTTCAACGCCGAGTCCAACTCGGCCCTTCCGCCGGGAGGCGAGTGAGTCGCCCATGGTACTCCTGGGGGGGAGAAGACGAGAGATGGACTTCAAAGGGAGGCCTTGGCTGATGACTCCTGATTTCAACGACGTGCACGTCCCTGTTCTGGCCGAAGAGGTGGTCGCCCTGCTGGGGGGTAGCGGCGACACATTGGACCCTTCAGGCCTGATTGTGGACGCGACGCTGGGTGCCGGGGGGCACTCGGCGTCTTTGCTCGAGTGTTTCCCGCGCATCCGTGTCATCGGCACGGACCAGGATCCTTCGATCCTGGAATGCGCGCGGAAACGACTTGAGCCCCATGGAGATCGCGTGCGCCTGGTGCAGTGCCGGATCTCGGAACTCTCCCGGCTCCTGCGCAAGCTGCGCACCGAGCGGCCCGTGGGCTTTCTCTTCGATTTCGGGGCCAGCTCCCTGCAGCTCGATACGCCCAGCCGGGGGTTCTCCTTCCAGGAGGATGGTCCGCTGGATATGCGCATGGATCCATGCCGCGTACGTACGGCTGCCGACGTGGTCAACACGTGGGATGAAGAGGACCTGGCCGATCTCTTCTACCACGAGGGTGGCGAGAAACGGTCGCGCCCGATCGCGGCCGAGATCGTGCGCTGTCGTAGCCGGGCGGCATTCCACCGCACCGGCGCCCTGGCCGAGCTGGTCGTCCGGATCGTGGGCCGAACGGGCAAGATCCACCCGGCCACCCGGGTCTTCCAGGCCCTGCGGCGGGCCGTCAACGAGGAGGGGGAAGAGCTGTTGGCTGGGCTGGAGACCGCCGAGCACTGGCTGGCCGATGGGGGCGTCCTGGCAGCCATCTCGTTCCACTCGGGAGAGGACCGGGAGGTCAAGCACTTCCTGCGCGAGGGGGTGGCCCGCGACTGCTGGCGCCTGGAGCCCAAGAAGCCCATTCAGGCGAGCCGTGAGGAGCAACGCAAGAACCCGCGCGCACGCTCAGCCATTCTGCGTGGGGCGGTGCGCGTCCGTGGGGAGGACGAGTGCGAGTAGGCGTCGGTACAGCCAGCCTGCTCCTGTGTGTCGTCGTTTTCGTCGTCGCGCTCGCAACCGTCGCCTGTGAGGCTTCCAACCGTCAGAGGGGCGGTGAGATGTATGAGAAGGAGAGACGGCGCCTGCAGATGGAGGAGGGCATCCTGCACCTGCTGAACAGCGTCGAAAGGCTTGAAATGGAGCAACTCTCGATTGAATCTCCATTTGGGGATCCTCAGACTCCGGACAGATAAAGACCCATAGATAGAGGGAGGTCATGGGGGGGACGCGACAACCAGACACACAAGGCCGAGCCGCACGCTTGGGGGGCCGTCGGGGGGGGACGGGGTCAGGCCCCGGCTTCGATGGAGGTATGGGACCGGCCGTGGCGGCTGGTCTGATGGTGGGGCTCATTCTCTGCGCCGTGGCGCTGCGAGCTGGGATGAGCCGCTGGACGGGACAGTGGGGAGCGGATGGGGAGTCCGCTTCGGATCAGCGCGAGGTAACGGGCTTCACGTCGGCCCCGACGATCACTGATCGCCATGGGCGCATTCTGGCCATGAGTGTCCCGGTCTATGCCCTGAGCCTCTCGCCCCAGTCGATGTGGCGCAGCCACACGCCTGAGCTCATGTCGCGCACCATTCTGTCCATCCTGACGGATCGCCCGGTGGAATCCCTGTCGGCCTGGGAGACGCGCTCGTTTCTTGGGCAACTGCTGGAGCATGATGCTCGCGCCCGGCCAGGTGAGCCCCGCGCTCTGACCGTTGAGGCCCCCAGATTCCTACGCTTCGAGGAGCCACAGACGAGCGTCGTGCAGGAGTGGATCGAGCGCGGGGCCCTTGAGGGGCAACCTGCCCGAGGTGCCCTCCGGGGAGTGCGCCTGGTGGCGTTGGACGAAGGCGATGCTTGCACGATCCAGTGGACGCCGGAGTCTCTGCTCTCCCGCTCCCTGCGCGAAGAGCAGCTCGGTGAAGGCACGAGCGCGCGCTACTGGGTAGATCACCTGCTCGATGACTTGACCATCCTTGTGGGGCCGGCCGTCGTGCACGAGCACCTCAGGCTGCGTGCCGGTGACAAGTGGTCCAGCCTGGCTGCTTCTCAGATTCGTGTCCGGTCACGGGACGCCATTTGGAACGAGCTGATCGACTGCCAATACCGCGTGGCCTACAAGTCCATTGACGCGCGCCATGCACAGGACTTGCGAGTGATGTTCGCGGACCAGGCCGTGTCCCCATACCAGATGAAGCTGGAGATGCAGGCGCGGCGTACCTACGCGCTGCGGTCCAAGGACTACCAGCCTTCACCGTTCGTCCAGGTGGCCTCCATGGCTGGCCATGATCCCATCGCGGTCCTGGGTAACTGGGGTCGCTTGGACTCCACATCCGCAGTCGCCCGCGCAGTTAGGACGCTCGACGCGCAGCCGGGGGACCTGAACTGGCGTAGCCTTCGGGACCCGCTGGACGACCTGATGGATCGGCTCGTGAACGAGCCACGACCCATGTCCGGCCTCGAGCTCCTTGCCCGGGACTACCTGGATCAGGAGCCCTGGGCGCAGGTGCGCCCTTCCACGATGCAAGCTGATCCGCGGGTACTCCCCAGGGACCGCAGGAACATGTGGACCAACCTGGGCCTGGCCATTCCCTCCGACCTGCTCGGTGCCGAGGGAGGCTCCCTTCCCGTCGAGGTGGAGACCACCCTGGACGCGCCCCTGCAGGTGTACCTGCACGGCCAGTTGAACGAGACCGTGATACGGCAGGGCGCGGTCCTGGCCATGGGCATCGTGCTCGACACGACATCGGGCGAGGTCTTGGCCGTGGATGCGGTCCACGCCTATCGAATCAGTGGCTTTGCTCCCCTGCGGCACACCTTCACCCCGGGCTCCACCACCAAGGCCCTCATCATGGCGGCGGCGCTCGACCAGGGTGTGGTGCAGCCCGACGAGCTCTTCAAGACCTTCGCGGACCAGGAGGGCATACAGCTCGGGTCCCGGCACATCTCCGAGGCCCGCGGCGCGCCCAAGGAGCCGGAGATCACTGCCAGTCTGGCCCTGGCCCGTTCTGTCAACGCCGTCATGGTGCAGATCGGGGCGCTTGTGCCCGCTCCGGTGCTGCGTGACTACCTCCAGCGCCTCGGCCTCGGCCAGCGCCCCGGTGTGGGCCTGGGGCCCGAGGCCCCCGGGTACCTGCCCGCGCTGGATTCCAAGGGTTCGTGGAGTCCCCACTTCACCCACGCCTCGATCTCCATGGGGCACGAGCTCAGCGTGAGCCTGTGGCAGATGGCCTCGGCACTGGCGAGCATTGTGCGCGGCGGAGAGCAACTGCCTCTGCGTCTGGTGCGCGCCATTCGCCAGGGGCCTGAGAATGGCATCGGCTTCGTGGCACCGGAGGGCGAGCGCGTCCTGGGGGAGGAGGCCTGTGATCAGGTGCGCGTCATGATGGAGAGTGGCGCTCGCGAGGGGACGGGCAAGTCCGTCACCAAGGGTCACTGGGAGGACTTCGACCTGCTGCTCAGCAAGACGGGTACTGCGCAGCGCGTCCGCACCGAGGGCTGCCTGCACGACGAGCACCGAGCCCTTGAGGAGGCTGCCGCCGAGGGGCGCTCCCTGACCCGTGCAGAGCGCGCTCAGTTGCGCGGCTCACGGAAAGCGGGCCACGATAACTGCTATACCTCGTCCATCTGCCTGGTGGGTCGCGTTGAGGGCCGCGAGCTGATGACGTTCATCGTCGTGGAAGACCCGGCCAAGCGCACGGCCTGGAGTCACTTCGGATCCAAGGTGGCCGGGCCGCCAGCCATGCGCGTTCTTCGTATGGCGATGGGTCTCTCACCCGAGCTGGATGGGGGCCAGATCGCAGGTCTCGAGGCGCCCTCGCTCCCGGTCGCACCGCCCCAGACTTCGGCGGCTGCCGGCAATTCTGAGGTGGACGAGCAGCCCTGGAGGGGCCGTTGATCAGGCTCCAGGACCTTGTGGATGAGTTCGGCGGGGAACTCTCAGGCTGCGAGGGGGATGTGTGGATCCGGGAGGTGCAGTTGGACTCCCGGGACGTGCAGCCCGGCGACCTGTTCGTTGCGGTGAAAGGTGGGCGTGAGGACGGTGGCGCCTATGTGGCGGACGCCATCGCCCGCGGGGCTGTCGCCGTGCTCAGTCGTGAC
The DNA here is from genome assembly GCA_002720975.1 of Planctomycetota bacterium. Taxonomy (GTDB): domain Bacteria; phylum Planctomycetota; class UBA1135; order UBA1135. Next base: position 30,975 of record PBIX01000033.1, read on the forward strand.
GCCCAAGGGCGAGAAGGGGCTGGCCCTGTTCCCGGCGTGGCCCACTGGACCCATGACCATGTGCGCGAGGCGGCTGGCCACGCGGCGGCTCGGGCCCAGGGACCGCCGACCCGGAGCCTGCAGATCGTGGGTATCACCGGCACCAACGGCAAGACGACCTGCGCCCATCTCCTCGGACAGCTGCTCGAAGCCGCAGGTCTCACCCCCGCCGTGCTGGGAACAGCGGGGCACAGCCTGAGCGGGGGTCGGACCGAGGAATCCACACATACCACACCGCCAGCGCCCGAGACCCAGCGACTGCTGGCCCGTCATCAGCGCGCAGGAGGCAAGAGCGTCGTCATGGAGGTCAGCTCCCATGCCTTGGATCAAAAGCGCACGGCCGGCGTGGACTTCAAGGTGGGAGTATTTACAAATTTGACCCGCGACCATCTGGACTATCACTCCGGTATGGACTCTTATCTCGCAGCGAAGGCGCGGCTCTTCGAAAATCTGGCTTCCGGCACCACTGCGGTGCTCAACAAGGACGACCCGGCGTGGGAGCATCTCGCGCGCGTCGCGAGAACCGCAGGGGCCGAGATCATTACGTACAGCGTGCAGCAGGCGGCCGACTTCAGGGCCTCTGACCTGCGAACCGAAACCGATGGGTCGCGTTTCACCTTCGATGGGATGGGGATCTTTTCGACGGAACTGCGAATACCCCTTCGAGGTCGGTTCAACGTGCAGAACGCCCTGGCGGCGATCGCAGCTGCGCACTGCTTGGGAGCGAGTCCTTCCGCCAACGAGTTGGCGAAGGGGCTCGCTACCTTCCAGCCCGTCCCTGGTCGAATGGAGCCGGTTCCCTGCCCCGGGCGTGACCTCGAGGTCTTTGTGGATTACGCCCACACGCCGGATGCCCTGACGCACGCCTTGGGTGCGGCACGCGAAGGGTTGCGACCCCATGAGGAGCGCGCCCCAGAGCTCTGGGTGGTCTTCGGCTGCGGCGGAGACCGTGATCAGGGCAAGCGCGAGGAGATGGGTCGCGTGGCACAGGCCCACTCCGACCGGGTGGTCGTGACCAGCGACAACCCGCGCTCCGAGGATCCTGCGAGCATCGCCGGCGACATCCTGCGCGGCCTGACCCATGCACAGTCGGATGTGTGCACCGTGGAGTTGGACCGCCGCAAGGCCATCGAGCTCGCCCTGCGCCAGGCGCGTCCCGGAGACGTGATCCTGGTGGCGGGGAAGGGCCACGAGACCCGGCAGACGATTGGCGGCGAGGCCCTGCCCTTCGACGACCGTCTGGTGATTCAAGAGGCGCTGTGCGCTGGGAGTTCTGCGTGATCCCCTTCCAGCTCAGCGATGTTCTCGCAGCGTGCGGGGGGCGCTTGGCACGGGACGTGCGCGGCACGGACATGAGCGGTGTCTCCACGGACACGCGCACCCTTCGACAGGGCGAGCTCTTCGTGGCTCTCAGTGGCCCCAATCACAATGGCAACGACTTCGCCTCCCGCGCCGTGCAGGCCGGGGCGGGTGCCCTCGTCCTACAGGAGGGCCTGGAGGCGCCCGCGGGTGAGGTTCCCGTGGTTCTGTGCGCCGACCCGCGCCTGGCGCTCTCCCGGCTGGCGGCCTGGCACCGCACGCGGCTGCAGATGCCCGTGGTGGGCATCACCGGCTCCTGCGGCAAGACCACGACCAAGAACATGCTTGCCCACCTTCTGGGCGGCCACCGCCAGGTGGTTTCCAGCCCGGCTTCGTACAACAACGACATCGGTGTGCCGCACACCCTGTTCAGCGCCGGGGCTTCCTGTGAGACCCTGGTGGTCGAGATGGGGACCAACGCCCCGGGGGAGATTGAGGCTCTCTGCCGAACGGCGCAGCCCAGCGGCGCCATCGTGACCAACGTGGGCGCTTCCCATCTGGCCGGTCTCGGGAGTGAAGAGGGCGTGGCCCGGGAGAAGGGCGCTCTGCCCGCGAGTATCGGCCCTGATGGCTGGGTCGTTCTCAATGCCGACGATGCCTGGAGCGGCGCCTTGCGTGCTCGCACCCGGGCAAGGGTGCTGACCTTCGGGATCGAGCACGCCGCGGACGTTCGCGCGAGCGACCTGCACTTCGAGGGGGAGCAGACCACGTTCCAGCTGGACGTGCCGCTCGCTGGTATCCGTTGCCAGGTGCAGTTGCCCATGCTCGGCCAGCATGCCGTGGCCAACCTGTTGGCGGCCTTGGCGGCCTGCGTCGGTCTGGGCGAAGACCTCCACCAGGTCCTGGGGCAGGTGGGGACCCTGCGCGATGGACGTGGGCGCATGCAACGTCGGAAGGTGGGGGGAGTGACCCTGATCGACGACAGCTACAACGCCAACCCCCATTCGGCCCGTGCCGCTGTGCGCGTGTTGATGAGCATCCCCGCCTCGCGGCGTGTGCTCGTCCTGGGAGACATGCACGAGCTGGGCGAGGTCTCCGTCCAGGAGCACCGCGATCTCGGACAATTCGCCGCCCAGGCCCAGGTCGACCTGCTCGTGACCATCGGCACCCAGGCGCTGGACATCGCCACCGGTGCGGACCTGTCGGGAATGACCACCGGCAGCGTGCGTCGCTTCCCCAGCGTGGAGCGGGCGAGCGAGGCCATCCACGAGCTCGTCGGGGACGGGGACGTCGTGCTCGTCAAGGGCTCCCGCGCTGCGGGCCTCGAAGATCTCGTACAGCGCATCCTTCAGGTACACGGTGCGGAGGCCCACGCCTTCTAGGCCAAAGGACGATCCCATGCTCACCGTTCTCCTCGACAGATTCTTCGACGTGTCCCTCTTCGGGTACATCTCCTTCCGCGCCGCCATGGCCGCCATCACGGCCTTCCTCTGCGCGCTGCTCCTGGGCCGTCCGGCAATTGAGTGGCTCAAGACCCATCAGGTGCGCGAGGACGTCAGCAAGACCGCCTCCATCGACCTGGCCCGACTGTCCCAGAGCATGGGCAAGGACAAGACGCCCACCATGGGCGGCTCGTTCCTGGTCCTGTCGCTGCTCCTGTCCGTTGCTCTGTGGTGTCGCCTGGACAATCTGCACGTGCTTCTGGGGTTGCTGCTCACCGCTGGTCTGGCGGCGGTGGGCTTCATCGACGACTACAAGAAGCTGACCGTGCCCCACTCCGATGGGCTCAGCACGGGAGCCAAGCTGCTCGGCCAGACCGCAATCACCCTGTTCACCGTTTTGGCCCTGGTGTGGTACGCCCATGCCTCGGATCGCTACTCGCTGTTGACGGTCTACCCGCCCTTCTTCAAGGACCTGTCCATCTCCTTCGCCGGTGGCGTGCTCAGTGGAATAGGCTTCGTCGTCTTCGCCTGGTTCGTGATCGTCGGCACGTCGAACGCGGCCAACATCACCGACGGCATGGACGGCCTGTCGGCGGGTTGCATGATCATCTCGGGGCTGACCCTGTCCGTGTTCTGCTACGTCACCGGCCGCTTCGACTGGACCGAGTACCTGGGCTTGCCCTTCATCCCCGAAGCGGCCGAGATGACGGTGGTGGGTGGCGCCCTCTGCGGGGCCTGCATGGGGTTCCTGTGGTACAACGCCTTCCCCGCCAAGGTCTTCATGGGGGACTCGGGCTCGCTGCCCATCGGTGGTCTGCTGGCCTGGATGGCCCTGATCGCCAAGCAGGAGCTGGTCCTGCCCCTGCTCGGCTTCGTGTTCTTCGCCGAGCTGGGCTCGAGCGCCCTGCAGCGTCTCTACTACCAACGCACCGGCGGCAAGCGCCTGTTCACCATGGCGCCCATCCATCACGGGTTGCAGCTCAAGGGCGGCGTGTTCCGCGCTTCGGCGGCACCCTGGCACGAAGTGACCGTGGTTGTGCGCGCCTGGATCGTGGCCGCGGCCTGCGCCCTCCTGAGTCTGGCTCTCCTGAAGGTGCGCTGAGATGGCGCGTGTTCGAAGCTCCACGCGCTCGGCGGCCGCCGAGCGCAACCCGCGCCAGCTGACCCTGTACACCTCCTTCGAGGCCTTGCGCGACGGACTCATCGCGGGCGCGGACCCCCGCCGTCCGGCCCGTGGTTTGTTCTACGTGGTGTTGGCTCTCATCGGTCTTGGTTTTCTCCTGCAGGTCAGTCACCTGGCCACGACCGCGCCCCCTTCCGAGCTGGGCGCGCAGATAACCAAGTTGTGTGGCTACCGACTTCTGGCCCTGGGCGGACTGCTGTTGGCGGCTCGGGTGGGTCCCCGCCGGTTGGAACCCCTGATCCCGGCAATGATGGGGGTCACCATCATCCTGCTTCTCCTGGTCTGGGTGCCCGGCGTGAGCTACGCCCGTAACGGCTCGCACCGTTGGTTGAGCTTCCCGATCCGCTGGCAGCCTTCCGAGCTGGCAAGGGTGGTTGCGGTCCTGTGGGCGGCGCGTCGCTGCGTGCAATTGGGGCCGCACGTTTCGGACGCATGGCGCGGGGCCCTGCCCCTGCTCGCCTTCGGCCTGTTTCTGTTCCTCTTGATCGTGGTGGAGCCCGACTTCGGGGGCGCGATGCTCCTGCTCCTGAGCTACTGCGCCACCATGTGGGTCGGCGGAGTCCAGTGGAAACACGTCAGTGGGGGCCTCCTGCTCATCATCGGTCCAGCTCTCCTCCTGGGCGCGACCTTCGTGGGGTACATACGTGAGCGCCTCAGCATCTTCCTGGGAGACAGCACCAACGAGCAGGTCTCCAGTGCCTTTGACGCCATTGCCAGCGGAGGTTGGTTCGGCGCGGGCTTCACCCAGGGCACCTTCCGGACCGCGGGCCTGCAGTACCAGCAGTCCGACTACGTGTTCTCCCTCGTGGGTGAGGAGTTCGGGCTGGTGGGCATGCTGATCGTGGTGGGCCTCTTCGGGGCCCTGCTGGTCTACACCCTGCGACTCGTGGGGAGCCTCTCAGACCGCTTTTCATCCCTTGTAGCCTTCGGATTGCTGATCACCGTGGTCTTCCAGGCCATGTTGCATATGCAGGTTGTCACAGGTCTTGCCCCTCCAAAGGGCATGATTCTCCCCTTCCTGTCCGAAGGAGGTACTGCACTAGTTTCTTCCTGCCTGGCCGTGGGCCTCGCTCTGGGCGCTGCCCGCGAGGAACAGGGCGGTCATGCCCCTTGAATCGGGGCTGCGGGCCCTTTCCACCTCGACTCTACTTTTCATGCAACAGATTGAACGTGTGGGCGTCATCGCCCTGCTCCTGCTCATCGTCACCATGGCCACCGTGGCCCTGTGGGGCGATGGCAAGTCGACCAACGAGCCGGTCGAGTCCGTTGCCGGGGTCCAGGAAACCACGCCGCCCCACCGAATCCTGGCGACCCGTCCCAGTGCCCGTGGGCAGCGTCAAGGCCTGCCACTGAACACGACCCCGGCCCGTAGCCTGCCCGCTCGGACCCGTGCCTCCAGAGCCGTCTCCGACCAGAGCGTCAGCCGCGAAGCGGAGCTGCTGGCCTACGCCGAGGCCCAGATGCGGACGGCGCCCGAACGCTTCGCTCCCGGTTCGCGCAAGCGCAAGAGCATCTCCCGCACGGTTTCCTCCGCGCCGGCTGCTGCGGAGAGTACGCACAGCTACACCATTCGCCGCGGGGATAGCCTCAGTCGAATCGCCCGCGTGGAGTGCGGTGACTCAAAAGCGCTCAAGCGCATCATGGCGCTGAACGGGATTACCAATCCGGACAGGATCCGCGAGGGGCAGGTCCTGGTGTTGCCCGGTGCCGGCGCACCCGGCGCCACGGCTCAGGCCGCCAGACCCTCGGCTGCACCGTCCAACAGCACCTACGTGGTCAAGCCCGGCGACAGCCTCTCGGCCATCTCGCAGCGCACCTTGGGCACGTCCAAGCGCTGGGAGGAGCTGATGGCGCTCAACGGAATCAGCGATCCGACCAGGATCCGCGTCGGGCAGGTCTTGAAGCTACCGGGAGTGGCCCTCGCCACGGCCGATCCCATCCTGCTTGCCAGTGCCCAGGTGACCCGTTGAGGCTCCGTACGAAGTGGAGTCTGGGGTTGGCCGGCGCCCTGCTCGCCGGCCTGTACGCACCCATCTGCCTACGGATTCTCACCGCCCAGGATCTGGGCGCGCTGAGCGAACTGCCGGAGGTCGTCGATGGGAACGGGCCCGTTCAGCGTTCGCTTGGGCAGAACCAGTTGGTACCCTAGGTCGGGCTTTGGGAGCCCTGGCAGAGGCCAGTACACATCACGTTCTGATCACGACTAGCGGCCCGGGGGGACCTCCATGTCAAGCACCGCAAGCATTCTCGCAGGCGCAGGTCCGGGTGGCCTGGCGACCGAGGAGCAGACGGGCCTGCGCCTCGCCATCAGCGGTGGCGGAACGGGAGGACACATTGTTCCGGGCCTGCACCTGCTCGAGCATCTGCGTGAGTCGGGCGGCGATCTTGGAGATCTGGTCTGGTTCGGCAGCGGTCGTGGGGTGGAGGAGCGCGTTCTCAAGCACCTGACCGGACGTACGGGCCGGGCGCCCGTGGAGGTCCTCTCCCTGGCCCTCGAGCCGCGTTCAGGCGGTGCGCCCAGCTGGGTCGGGCTGGCCGTGCGGACCGCGCCCAGTGTGCAGCATGTGCGGCAGGCACTGCGCGCGCACCGAACCCAGGTCGTATTGGGCCTGGGCGGATTCGTCACGGCTCCCGTGGCCCTGGCGGCCCGGAGTTTGGGAATCCCCATGGCCCTGCTGGAGATCAACTCGGTGGTGGGCAAGGCCAACCAATGGCTGAGCCCCCTCTGCCAGCGGGTCTACCACGCCTGGGAGGAGACGGTTCCCGCCGATGCAGGCCAGCGCCACCTGCACATGGGGCCGCCCGTCTCCCCGCGCTTGGAACCCACGGACGGGGAGTCTTCCCGGTCCGCCGCCAAGGACTGCCTGGGCTTCGATGTGGGACGCCCGCTGTTGGTCGTGCTCGGCGGTTCCCAGGGCGCGCAGGCCATCAACCTGGCCCTGGCCGCTGGGTCGGGCACTCTCGTCGAGAAGGGCATCAGCATCTTGCATCAGGTTGGTCCAGGAAAGATGGACCAGGCGGCGGAACTACAGTTCTGCCAGGTCTGGAAGCTACCCGGGTCCTACCGTGCGGTGGAGTATGTCGACGAGATGGATCTCGCCCTGCGCGCGGCGGATCTGGTCCTCTGCCGCGGGGGGGCCTCAACCATGGCCGAGGTGGCCGCCGTCCAAACACCCGCGTGGGTGGTGCCCTATACCCATCACCGGGACAACCATCAGACGCACAATGCACAGCAGCTGGGGGACGGCGTACGCATCGTGCCCGAGTCGACCCTTGAAGGCGCCCTGGCCGAGGTGCCGGGGTTCATGGGTGAGGGCGGAGCGGCAGAGCGCGAGCGCATGCGGCGCGCCCTCGGGCGTTGTGTGCCCCGTAATGCGGCCGCCCAGATTCTCGACGACCTCGAACGCCTGGCCAATGGCCTCTAGGCCGGCAACGAAACATGATCTCTCCCCACGACGCATCCGAACAAGACGGCGAGCCCCACGGCGGGCTCCTCCCTGATCTCCCAGAACACGTGCACCTGCTCGGAGCGGGAGGGGCCGGAGTCTCCGGTCTCGCGCGCCTGCTCCTTGCTCGTGGGCATCGACTGACCGGCCATGATCGGGAGGCCTCCCCTTTTACAGCGAAGCTGGATGAGTTGGGGATACCCATCAGTCTGGGCGAGAGCGATGTGGCACACATGCCGACTCCTGATGCCGCTGTGGATGCCGAGGGCGCGGTGGTGCGACCTCCTGGAGCCATCATCCGCTCGGCGGCGATTGGCGACACGGATCCCCAGTTGACCCGTGCTCGTGAGCTGGGCTGGCCGACCTTCAAGTATGCACAGATGCTGGGACGTCTCGCCCC
>PBIX01000034.1 GCA_002720975.1 Planctomycetota bacterium
GGATGGCTACTCCTTCGTCGGCCAACCACTGGCGGCGGCCGAGAAGACAGGGCTCGCTGCCCGCCACGCGCACGCCCTTGCCCGGAAGCTCTTCGCTGGTTTCGGCGGGAGCGTAATCCAACTGTGATTCTTCAGCCGCGCGGACGATGGCCCGCGAGACGGGGTGCAGAGATCCATGGGCACAGGCGGCTGCGACCTGCAGGACCTCTTGTTCGGTTGCGTCACCGGAGGCAATGACCCGATCCAAGCTCAGAGCCCCCGCGGTGACCGTGCCGGTCTTGTCCAGGATCAGCGTGTCTACCTCGGCCACGGTCTCCAGGAAGGAGGCGCTCTTGATCAGGATGCTGCGCCGGGTGGAGGCCGTCATGGAGACGATCATGGCCGCCGGTCCAGCAAGAACCAGGGCACAAGGACAAGACACGATCAGGACGGCGATGGCCCGGCCCAACTCGCCCGTGGTGAACAGAGTCACGCCCGCCACGGAGAGCACGACCGGAAGGTAGACCCCGGCGTAGCGCTCGATCAGGCGCAGGGCCGGGGTCTTGGACTGCTCCACCTGGCGCAGGGTCTCCACGACCCGGCCCAGGACAGACTGCCCCCCCACGCCCTCGGCGCGGATGCGCAGGACACCTCCAAGATTGACCGTACCGCTGAAGACGCTGGAGCCCGACTCGACGTCCTCGTAGACCGACTCGCCAGTGATGGGCGCCTGATCCACGGAGGAGAAGCCCGTCAAGACCTGGCCGTCCACGGGAATGACCTGCCCGGGTCTGACAATGACCTCATCGCCGCTACGGAGTTGGTCGGGCTCGACCTCCTCCTCAACACCGTCCTGAACACGGGTCGCCTGTTGGGAGGAGAGCTTGCGAATGCCGTCGATGGCCGCCACGGCCCCGCGCGAAGAACGCTCCTCGAAGAGGTGCCCAAGCTCCAAGAACAGGGGCACCAGCCCAGCTGTGACAAACTCCCCCACAGCCATGGATGCCAGCACGGCGAGGCTGACGAGCTGCTCGGTCAGGTTGGCAGGTTCACTGCTCATGAAGCCCCGCAGACCGCGACGCAAGATGGGCGTCGCCACGACGAGCGCTGCCACAGCCTGAATCAAGGCGGCCATGTCCGCCTGGTCAGGCACCCACAACGCGTATAGGCTGCCCAATCCCAACAGCCCCACGCCGAGAAGCAGGGGGCCGAGCTGCATCGCAATACTGCGCTGCTCCTCGGGGGTGAGGGGCACTTCTACGTCGCGTGGGTCCAGGGGCCGCGGCTCAAGGCGCGGGGTTACGGCGGAAAGGGCGCTCTGCATGGACTAGAACGGGATGGTGATGCGCAGGTTCTCGTAGCGCTCTCCAGCCGGAGGCGGCACGAAGCGCTTGGTCACAGGCTCGAGGGCGCGCTCGATGGACTCCCGGTACAGACGTACACGCACGACGTCGGGGTTCTGGCGGTATTCGGCCAGCAGAGCCTCGAAGGCCTCCGACTCGCCGCGCGCGCGACCCAAGCGCTGAGCCGCCTGAGCCCTGGCCTCGGAGATCCGCGTCGTACTGCGGGCAAGGGCAGCGGGTACCTCTGTGGCGCCATACTCACGCGCTTCTTCAATGAGGGTCACGGCGTCGATCATGCTGCTGACGACCTCGCGGAACGCCGGCAGGACCTGGAAGGGAGGGCTCAAGCGCTCGAATTCCACGGCCACCAACTCCATCCCTGCACCAGCGTCGTCGAGCAGCGCCTGGGCACGCTCGCGCACCATGCTTGAGAGAGTGAAGCGCCCCTCGGCCATCATCTCCTCGATCGCCATCGTGCCCGCGCTCGTGACCATGGCCGTGCAAACGGCATCGCGTAGGAGAGCATCCGGATCCTCCAACTCGAGTGCGTAGCGCACGGGGTCGCTGACCCGGTAGCGCGCCAGCAATACGGTCTGGAGGACGTTGTCGTCACCGGTCAGGCAGTAGCCATCCTGCTCCGGGTTGATCGTGTCGCGCCGCGAGAATCCGCGCGAGGAGGTGACGGGGCCCTTCATCCCGTCTTGCTCACTGCCCAATCCGCTGGCCAGGTCCGTGACGCGCACGCTGTGGATCTTCTCCACATCAACGCGCAGCACCTCGTCGATGGGCGCAGGCAGAGCGAAGAGGAAACCCGATTCGTGAACCTGCTGACCCGGGTTGTCCCCGACAAGCCGCCCCATGCGTAGCACCAGGGCCACCTGGCCAGGCTGAACTGAGGTCAGGCCCGACCCGGCGTAGAGCACGAGCAGGACGAGAATCGGCCAGTGATACACGCGCAGCACAAAGCCCACCAACCCCATCAGGGGCGAGGCCATGCGAGCCCACTCTGCCCCGGCCGTTTCACGGACCTGGGAGGGACGCTGTAGGGAGCCGCGTTTCACTGACCCCTGTCTCCTTGCTCTTGATCCTCGCCCCCGGGGACCGGAAGCGTGGGAGCTTCCAGCAAGCCGAAGGGAGCACTGTCGGTGCGCAGGATGATGGTGGCTCCGGTTCCCAACAGGGTCTCCAGGGCCTCGAGCTGACGCACGAAGCGGTAGAACTCCTCGTCCTCCCCGTGTGCGGCCGCGTAGACGCTCGCCGCTTCGGCTTCCGCCTTGCCGCGGGTCTTGGCCGCAGTCTCGCTGGCTTCGGCCAGAATACGAGCGACCTCAAGATCCGCTTCGGCCCGCACCTGAGCCGCCTGACGATCCCCATCTGCGCGGAACACGGCCGCCGAACGCTGCCGCTCCGCACGCATCTGTGCGAACACGCTGGTGATATTGGACTCGGGTAAGGACAGGCGCTTGAAGCCCACATGATCGATCTGGATACCGTAGGTCTCCTTGGCCTTCGCCTGAACGGCGGTCAGCAGATCGGCTTCGATGTCAGCCACGGCCAGAAGCTCTTCGTCTGTGGAGACCAGAGCCGACAGGTCGTAGTGCCCGAGCACACCGGTCTTGGCATCGATGATCAGGCCCTCCAGCTTGTTGGCGGCGCCTTCCATGGAACCGACGGCGCGATAGAAGGACCAGGGGTCCGCTACGCGCCAAACGGCGTAGGACAGGAGGATCACGTTCTTCTTGTCGCGCGTGAGCACCTCCGCGTGCCGCGTGTTGAAGACGCGCGTGCGGCGGTCGATGGTCGTGGTGCGCTCGATGGGCCAGGGCAGTTTCCAGTGCAGGCCCGGCGCGGAGACCTCATCCAGAGGCTTGCCGAAGCGCGTCACGAGGGCGGAGTGCTCCTCGCGAACAGTGAAGGTGACCGCCGAGAGAACGGTGATCGCCACGGCCAGGGACCCGACGATCCAGCGCAGAGTATTGCTTCGCATGATGCTAGAGATCCTCCAAGGGTGTGGAATTCGCGGCGTTGGAGCCGTTGATCCACAGGGCTCCGCCATCCCGTTCAAAGCGTTGGTCGATGACCACGAACGAGCGGCCCTGCAATTGGGCTTCGCGCGCTTCGAGCAGGCGGCGGAAGGTGAACAGTTCGGGGGCTGCTGCGTAGGTCTTTTGAACGGCGCTGAAGGCCTCCGCCTCACCGCGCGCAAGGGCAACGCGCGCCGCGGCATCGGCATGGGCACGGCTCTTCAGGCGGTTGGCCTGGGACTGCGCTCCGGGCAGGACCTCGTTCGTATACGCCTGTGCTTCAAGGACGCGTGTGTTGCGGTCAATGCGCGCGCCCACCACGGCCTGGTAGTCCTTGGCCACGGAGACAGGCGGATGCAAGCCCATGAGCGTCAGATCAACAACCATGAGACCCAGCTCCAACCCATCCGCGCTCTGCTGTATGCGCCCCTCGATCTGGGTCGCGAGCTCAGAGAGGTTCTCGGACAGGGCGCTGTCCAGGCTACGGCCCACGGTCTCGTCCATCATCACGCGATCCGCAACGGCAGCCAGGGCGCCCTCGGGATCAGCGCAGGAGTAGAGATAGACCAGCGGGTCGCTCACCTTGAACTGCAAGACGGCGTTGACGCTGATCAGCTCGTGGCCGTCTCCAAGCAGGAGCTTGTACTCCTCCTCGGCGTGCTGAGCCGTCCAGAGCATGGAGGCCCCGCTCTTCGCCCGGGCAAACCCGATAGGCAGGCTGCGCACCCGATCCACGGCCACGCGCTGTACGGATTCGATGGGCCAGGGCCAGCCCAGGTGCAGGCCGGGAGACACCGGAGCGCGGCCCGAGCGTGCGCCAAACACCTCCACGACCCCCACCTCGGAGGGACCCACGAGGGTAAAGGCACTTCCCACCCAGGCCAGGACGGCAAGAGCCAGCAAGGTCGGAGCCAGGGAGCGTCGAATGAAGGCCAGGGCCCAGCTGCCACGCAGGTCGATACCGAAGGCCTCGGTAAGGAAGGCAAAGAAGCTGGAGACGGGATCCAACCGTCCGAAGAAGATGCGCAAGAAGAGCGGGCAAGCCAAAGCCAACCGTCCCGTGCGCCGTGCCAGCAGCGCGATCAGTAGCCCCTCGGCCAGAAGCTCCAGAACGAGGAAGGCCTCGAACTTGGACAGTGCCGGCGCCAGCCAGGTCAAGCGATCGCCGTGCATGTAGGCTGCGGTTTCGAGCAGGGTCAGCCAGGCCGTGACACGCAACCACGAGGCCAGCCCTCGCGCCTCAGCGAGGACCTCCGTGCGTGTGGTGCCGTAGAATCGGGCCAGAAGCAATAACGCCAGGGCCACTGAGATGGAGATCACAACGACACCCGTGGTGTTCAGCCAGGCGATAGGTCCGACACCCAGGTCCAGGGGCGCCTTGAATTGTTCGTAGCTGAGTTGCCAGGCGGCGACGACACCGCAACCGCAGAGAGTCAGTACCAGTGCCGCAAAACGGCCCGGGACAGCAGCCGCGGCTGTCTCAGTGCCTTGCCGCGTATGCTGAGCCACCCGCCGGCGCACGAGCCACAGGATCCAGCAGGTGGTGAGCGCCAAGGCGCCCGGCACAAGGAACTCTCCAAGCCCCACGGCCAAGGCCAGGGCCAAGAGTGCCGCTCCCATCAACCCCGGACCACCGATCAACACCAGGGTTGCGATGCGCAGGTGTTCCAGCCGCGCCGTCAGGTGCAGATCCACGCCCTTCCCAGCGGCGCGGTTCTCAACTTCGGCGGATGGGTTGGCAGGGGACATGGAATGCAGGGGAGGGGGAATCGGGTCTCCACGTGGTTACGCCCGCGAACCCCCTGGCGTTGGAAGGGGACCGCAGGGGGGGACGCGGGGAGGAAAACTCACGTCATGGATCGACATTTTGGGCCGGATGGCGTGACCCTCATCCGCAGCAGGCCCCCATAAGGGCCAAGAAAACCGCCGGAATGGTGCCTAAGAGCCCCCTGAGGGGGGTCGCCCAGACCTCCTGAGACCTCTGCCGCCCCCCCAGGGGCGTTCCGGCTTCCCGGCCGACCTCGGAAATCCGGGCCCGGTGGACCCCTCCCGGCCCGGTCACCCTGCCCCTATCCCCCTATCAGCTTGCGCGCGCGCTTGGCCGCGCGAGTCGAGGGGAAACGCTTGACCACCGACTCCAGGCTCTTCTTGGCCTTCTTGATACCGCGATTGGCGACGAGCTCGAGAGCCTTGTCGAGGGCCTCGGCGGCCTCGATCTCGTTCTGGATGATCTCATCGTCTTCGATTTCGCGGTGGCGCTCCAGGATCGCTTCCCCCAGAGGATGGCGCTTCAGTTCCTTCGCCAGGGACTCCAATGCGGGCAGGCTCTGTCCGAAGTCGCCACGACCAACGGCGACGTCGATCTGCTTGCAGAGGTCCGCCACGTGGGCCGTGAGACACTCTTCAAGTGCGACGGCTCCCTCGCTTCCTGCCGCCTTCTCGATCCACTTGAAGGCATCGGCAAGGTCTCCACTCGCAGCAGCCTCAAGGGCCTTCGGAGGCGCGCCATCGATCTCCCCGCGCCAGGAGAGGACGGTGTTGGGTCCAGCGCGGTCCGCACCGGCCATGGCGGACTTCAGGTGTTTACTGGTTAGCGACATGGGGTGGCCGTGCCAGACAAGCCGACCGTCGGGATCGAGGAGGTAGCTGTGGGGAATTCCCGTTGCACCCACCATCGCCCCCAGCTTGCCACCCGCCTTGGAGCCGCTGGCCACGGGGAAGGGCAGGTCCCACTGCTGCACGTACGGCTCGACCTTGCTCGCGGGCTCGTTCGACAAGGCCAGCACCACCAGCCCATTCTCCCGGTTATCGTTCCAGACGTCTTTGAGGTGAGGCCACGCCCCACGACAGGGGCCTCACCAGGTGGCCCAGGACTCGATCAGGACAGCTCTTCCCTTGAGAGACTGCAAGGAGGGCGTCTGTCCCAGGTGACGGAACCAGCCCTCGGCATCTATCTCCGGAGCCATGGGGTCCTCGGCCGGTGCGAGGGCGAGGAGCGGGAGGGCGGCAAGCAGGACAAGTCGGTTCATGAGAGTTCCAGTTCTGTGCAGATTGCTGAACGTGCCCATTGGCAACGATTCGATTGTACGCTGGACCCTGGCGCACGAAACAGGGCGGACGCATCAAGCAGGGGCCTCTTGCTGGTCCCAGGGCGTGTGGGGCACATTGAATCGGGGCTTGGTGGGATCGTTGTGCCTTTCCCCCCGTTCTCACGGGGGGAATCGGCGACAATCTCCCAATACCCGAGGTGGGAGCAGCGTTGCTCTCCCAGATGCCATCGAACGCCACTCCACCTATTCCCTATCAACGTCCCGTGACCGCCAGGCCGCTGGGATGCGGGCCTACTCCGAATGGCCAACCACCATGGCATAGCGCTACTCTGAGCATCCCGTGTGTGAAACCGGCTCGAGTGGTGAACCTACCCCCCGAGCCTGCGTTTCCCCCCGACCACCCATTGCTGTGTTCGACATGATCCATCCTGCTGCCGCCACGTTCGTACTCGCTCTCTGCCTCCCCAACCTCGCGCCTGCACAGGGCCAGGAGATTGGATTCGACGAGATATTCGCCCTTTCGGAGAACAGACGAGAGGCCCTGGAGCAGCTCATACCCGGTACTGAGGACTACTACTACTACAGCTGCCTGCAGCTTCAGCACGAGGGGAAGATAGACCAGGTCCCGGCGCTCCTGGAGACGTGGATCAAGCGCCACGGGCAGAGCGCACGCGTACGCGAAATCGAGAACCGGCAGGCACTGGTCGACTGGGCCAGTGATCCAACACGGGTCATGACCTCCTGGCCCCGCGGCCTCGACTACCTGACGCGAACATTGGGATTGAGTTTCGATCACACCCGTCAGAAGGCAGGAGACGAAGTGGTCCTTCCGAGCACTCTCGCACCGAGCCGCATCGCCCCAAAGGTCTGGGAAGACAATGCGCGCCGCTTGCATCCGGACTCCATGGATGGGTTCGGAGACCGTCGCCTGGAATCTCTGGCCGCGGGAAAGCTCAGCGACCGCCAGCTGACAGAGCTCCTGAAACGCCTGCAGCGACCAGACGTCCCTGGGCTGGCTGACCTGGTGGTGCGGGAGCTGAAAATCCGTTCCAGCCGCAAGTTCGGCTCCCTCGACATCCATAACGAACTCCTCCCCGAACAGCTTGAGGCCTGCGCCAAGAGCCTGCCCAAGCTGCTGAACGACCCGGCCTTCGTGTCCGTGTACCTGACCAAGCTGCGCCCAAGCGCGGACGTGGACTGGACCACCAATGTGGCTGAACGAGAGGCCTTTCTGGATCGTCTGTGGGCCCTCGCCCAACGTCTCGATCCGGCCCACAACGATCTCAAGGCGCACGTACTACAGCACCGCCTCATACACGACCTGGGCCAGGGAAAGCCCAGCCGCGAGACCCTGATGGAGTTCCTGCAGCTGCCGCGTCGCACGCCCCTGGCCAACCCCGAGTGGCTGAAGACGCGTCGCAACGCGGAGATCGTCGAGAAACCCAATGCCTCTCTCACTCCCTTTGGGTCTCCGGGAGACGAAGAACCGCTTGTGCGCGCCTACCTGGAGCACTTCTTCGGGCAGGAGGAGAGTTGGGAGGCGTTCAGCCCCTACGTCAAGGCCGATTACCTGCGCCGCCTGTTCGCGGAGACGAAGATCCTTGCGGGCACCGGAGACATGGAACGCTGGTACTCGCTGATCGATGACCCGGCCTACTACGAAGCCCTGGAGAACCGGGTCGAATTGGAGTTTCCCGCAACCCAGTCAACCGAGTTCGCGACGGGTGCCGCCGTCTCCCTGGACTTGGACATCAAGAACGTCAAGACCCTGCTCGTCAAGGTCTTCGAGATCGACGCCCTGACCTATG
The DNA here is from genome assembly GCA_002720975.1 of Planctomycetota bacterium. Lineage (GTDB taxonomy): Bacteria > Planctomycetota > UBA1135 > UBA1135. The sequence continues at coordinate 8,205 of PBIX01000034.1, forward strand.
CCCTGGCAGAGAACAAGGAGGTGGATGCGTCCATTGATCTGGACGGACTCGTAGCGGGCGCGGAGACGACCTACTCCTACGACGCTCCAAGCCTGCGCCGCATCAGGAAGCACTTCGAGTTCCCCGAACTGACCGAGGCCGGGGTGTATGTGATTGACTTCATCGGGGGTGGGATCTCAAGCCGGGCAGTGATCCGCAAGGGACACCTCGAGGTTCGGGAGCGGAACAGCTCGGCCGGCCACGTGTTTGAGGTGGTCGATGCAGCGGGCGTCCCGCGCACGGACGCCGCCATCTACTTCGGGGGCCAACGCTACGAAGCCGAGGGGAAGGGAATCGTTCTACTGCCGTACTCTACGGAGCCCGGCCGCCGAACAGCCGTGGTCGCATCGGGTGGATCCGTTTCGGTTCACCACTTCAGCCATCGCGCTGAGACCTATTCGCTACGTGCGGGGTTCTACGTGGATCGCGAGTCACTGATCGCCGGCAGCAGAGCCAAGCTCCTCGTCAGCCCGCGCCTTGAGGTCAACGGCCAGCGGGTCTCCCTCGACCTCCTGGAGGACGTCAGCCTGAACCTGACCGCCCGAACTCTGGATGGAACCAAGACGTCCCTGGACGTTCGCGACGTCGGGTTGCTGGAAGGGCGTGAGTGGGTACACGAGTTCCGGGTCCCCAACGATTTCAGCAAACTGGACGTGAGCCTCACCGCCAAGATCCAGGTCCTGAGTGACGGCAAGCGCAAGTCACTCTCGAGCGGCACGCAGAGCTTCGCCGCCAACTCCATCGACGGCTCACGCCAGGTGGACTGCCCCATCCTGGGCCAGGATTCGGCGGGGTACTTCATCGACCTCCTCGGCAAGAACGGTGAGCCCAAGGCGGGGCGCATACTCAACCTCAGTCTGCGCCACCGGGACTACCACGACGCCCTGTCCGTTCAACTCAAGACGGACGACGCGGGGCGCCTGCACCTGGGCCACCTGGTTGGTGTCGACTCCTTGAGGTCTTCAGGCCTTCCGGGCGGCTTTGGCTACTGGTCACTCGCGGCCAAACGGCAGACCGTCTCTGGCCTGGTACAGGGTCAGGAGGGCGACGTCCTTCGCATCCCATACAGGGGAGACATGGAGCGTCTGGGCCGCGACGAGGTATCTCTCCTGGAACTCCGGGGTGGAACGCCCGTGGCCAACCGCAGTGGGTTCGTGAGCCTGGAGGATGGGTTCGTCACGCTCTCGCAGCTTGCCGCCGGGGACTACGACCTTCTCCTTAAAGAAACAGGTGACCACATCCAAGTGCGCGTGACGGCTGGCGAGCGGCAGGGACGCTGGTCGGTCGGCGCCAGTCGCGCGCTGGAACTGCGGGCTACTCCCTTGCACGTGACGAGTGCCCAGATGGAGGGTGGCGACCTGGTCATCCGGTTGACCGGGACCAATCCGTATACGCGTCTTCACGTCGTAACCTCCCGCTTCGACCCCGCCTTCGACGCTTTCACCAGTCTGGATCCTCCCGGTTCCACCAGGGGTGCAGCTCAGTCCATCCGACCGACGTCCTCCGAGTTCCACTCTGGACGACAGATCGGTGAGGAGTATCGATACATCCTGGAGCGACGCTATGCCAAGATCTACCCGGGCAACATGCTCTCGCGTCCCGGCTTGCTGCTAAACCCCTGGGCCCTGCAGGACACGCACGACGTCATAGGTACCGGCGGCGGCGCAGGTGGAAGGTTTGGCGGCCGCCATGGTGGAGGAGCGAATGCCCGTGGCAACAAGGGGAAGGGGGAGGAGAAAGGTGCGGGACTGGCACCCGGTATCTTCCCGAATCTCGAATTCCTGGAGCAACCCTCAACGGTCCTCACCAACCTACGACCGGACGCCGAAGGGGTCTTGCGCATTGCAGGCGCTCAGCTCGGCGCGGGCGGCCTGATCAGGGTGGTGGCCTTCGACGGCGAGAACATGGTGCAGCGCCGGGTCACGCGCACGGGCAAGGCCCTGCAGGGCCGCGACCGCCGACTGGCCGACGGAATGCCTCCGGAGGCCCACTTCAGCCAGAAGCGGCGCATGGAGTTTCTTGCCCCTGGCGAGGAGACGACCCTCTCGGACAAGGCCGGTTCAGATCTCGCGTCCTATGAGACCCTCGGGGACGTCTTTGACCTGTTCATGACCCTGCGCCCTGACCTGGATCTGGATTCCTTCGAGTTCCTCCTCGACTGGCCGCAGATGGATGACGAGGCCAAGGGCAAGACCTACTCCGAGTTCGCCTGCCACGAGCTGCACATGTTCTTGTACGAGAAGGATCCTGAGTTCTTCTCTCGGGTGGTGCGGCCCTTCCTGGCCAACAAGGCGGACAAGACCTTCCTGGATCTGTGGCTCCTGGACGGGGACCTGAGCGGGTTCCTCGATCCCTGGTCCTTCTCACGGCTCAACACCCTGGAGCAGATCCTGCTGGCTGACCGCGAGGAGGGCATCGGCGAAAACGTCTCACGCCTGATCGACGACCGCATAGCCCTGGCTCCTCCTGCGCCAGCGACACTGGAGCGCCTCTACTTCTTCAGTCTGGGTGGGTCAGACCTGAAATTGGCGGAAAAGGGCAAGAGCCTGTCGGCTCTCAAGCGCTACAAGGGTCCCGGAGATACCACCCCTCCTGGAGGAGGAGGAGGAGGAGGAGGAGGACGAGGCCCTGCCTCGCCTGGCGCACCTGCGGAAGAATCCGCGGTGCGCGAAGGAGGACTGCGAGCCCTGGGCTATGCCGACGAAGAGGAGCCGGCGCTCCAGGACGCGGAGGCCATCACCGGCAGCGAAGATTTCTTCCTCGGTGCCGAGTTGCAGCAAGACAAGGCCTACCGCGGGCGGGTGCAGAACTTGTACTCCGGCATCGGAGCCACCGAGCAGTTCATCGAGAGCAACTACTGGCGCAACCACGAAGCCGCCCAGGGCAAGGCCCCCATCGGCGCCAATGCGTTCTGGCTCGATCTTGCACGGACGCCCAAGGGTAGCCCCTTCCATTCGACGCACTTTGCTCAGGCCACTGGTTCCACGGCGGAAGCGCTGATGGCCCTGGCCCTCCTGGACCTCCCGTTCGAGGCTGGAGAGAACGCCATTGATCGCGAAGACGGCGAGGTCACGATTCAAGCCGCGACCCCGCTGATGCTCGTGACCAAGGAGTTGGCACGGGTCCAACCGGACGGGAACGCCAAGGGCTTGCTGGTCGGCCAACAGTTCTACCCGTTGAGCGAGGGGCCCGATGCCATCGGCAGTTTCGACTTCGTGCGCGGGGTAGCCTACGGCTGTCGCGTGGTGGTGACCAACCCCTCTGCCCAGCCGCTCTTCCTGGAGTTGCTGCTTCAGATTCCAACGGGCGCACTGCCGGTCGCACGCGGATCCAGGACCCGGAGTCACGCCCTCGAGTTGACCCCCTATGCCACTCAGTCGGTCGAGTACGCATTCTACTTCCCGGCAGCCGGGGAGTTCACCCACTACCCGGCCCATGCCACGAGCGCCGGTCAGTATCTGGCCCACGCTCCGGCCCGCGCCATGACGGTGCTGGCCGCCCCGGAGACTGTGGACACGGAGTCCTGGCACTGGGTATCCCAGCACGCTGACCTGCCCACTCTCCTGGATCACATGGAGAAGGCCAACCTGATGAAAGTGTCCCTCAGCCGGGTGGCCTGGCGCCTGCGCGATCGAGAAGCGTATGACGCTATCCTGTCCCTCTTGCGCGAGCGCCACCTGTATGACCACACCATCTGGTCCTATGGAATGCACCACACCGACCTGTTGACCATCCAGGAGTATCTGCGCCACGCCAACTCCTTCGTGAATCAATGTGGCCCCTGGTTGGATTCGACCCTGCTGAAGATCGACCCGATCGAGCGGCTGGCATACGAACGCATGGAGTTCAGCCCACTGATCAACGCCCGTGCACACCTGACCGGCACGGAGCGTGAGATCCTCAACGGTGACTTTGCCCGCCAGTACCTGGCCTTGATGAACATCCTGAGCCACAAACCCCTTCTGGACGATGTGGACTGGATGAGTGTGACCTATCAGTTCTTGCTGCAAGACCGGGTTGAAGAAGCCCTCGCCAGCTTCAAGAAAGTAGACCCCTCTGGCCTGCCCATGAGTATCCAATACGACTACATGGACGCCTATCTGGACTTCTTCAGCTCAGACCACGACCGAGCCGGCGCCATCGCTGAGAAGTACGCTGACCACCCGGTCCCCCACTGGCGCAGTCGCTTCCTTCAGATTCAAGACCACCTCGCCGAGGCTGCGGGGGAGGCCGCTACGGATAACAGCAACGACACGGGCAACTCAGGCAACGATGCACTGGCCCGGGAAGAGCCCACGCTTGAACTGGAAGTTGAAGCAGGCCAGGTCACCTTGGAGCACCGCCACCTGGCTTCCTGTGAGCTGCGCTACTACGTCATGGACGTAGAGTTCCTCTTCTCCACCAGCCCCTTCGTGCAACAGGGTTCGGGTGCCTTCAGCTATGTCAAGGCCAACCGCCTCGACGCCATAGCCCTTCCGGATGACAACGGCTCACTGACCCTGGACCTGCCCGCGGAGCTACGCTCGTCCAACGTTCTGGTGGAAGCCCGAGCCGGGGCTCTGGTACGCCGCCAGGCCTACTACGCCAATACCCTGCGTGTGCAGGTGATTGAGAGCTACGGTCAGGTGAAGGTGACCGATTCCGGAACGGACCGTCCCCTGGCCAAGGCCTACGTCAAGGTCTACGTGCAGGACGGCGACAATGTGCGCTTCCACAAGGATGGCTACACCGACCTGCGCGGGCGCTTTGACTACGTCTCTGTCTCCGGCGCAAGTACGCGTGGCATCAAGCGCTACGCCCTCCTCGTCATTGACGAGGAGCACGGTGCGGTAATCCGAGAGGTGGCCCCCCCCGTGCAGTAGACGCGGCGTGGCGGGCCGGCCATCGGCTCCTACCCCAAACGGCTCAGACGGTTCGCGAGCTCTTGGAGGCTTGCAATGCTGTCGGCTCCTGAATGGTCTTGCGCCCCGGCCGCGAAGCCGGTGTAGAGAAGGGCCCCCAGCCCGGCGGCCCGGGCACCTTGGTAGTCGGCTTTTATGTCGTCCCCCACCATGACCGCCCGGTCGCTCTGGACCCCTAGCGCCTGCAGTGCAAGCTCGAAGATGCGGCCGTGCGGCTTCTCGACTCCCGCCTCTTCGCTCGTGATGATCGCCTCGAAGTAGGGAGCAAACCCCAGAGCTTCCACCTTCTTGAGCTGGGCAAGATTCGTGTGGTTGGAGACCAGGGCCAGACGGTGGGTCCCAGCGAGAAGGGACAGCTGTTCGTGCGCATGGGGAGCGGGCTCCATGCAACCCATGAATGCGCCCCAGTAGGCTTCGAACATGTGAACCGCCAGACCGGGGTGGGAACCACGATTCTCCGGGGCCATTGAGCGTTCAGCGATGCGCTTGAAGAACAACGACCTCTCGTGGGACGCGGCGCTCCCCTTGAGCTCCTCGGCCAGCTCAAGGCGCACGATGTCGTGCAACTCCTGGAAGCGGCCTTCCCCCAAGGAGCACTGGGTCGCAAGAACCTGCTCCGCGGCCAGCAGACCGGCCGCATTGCATGGCGCGTACTCGTAGAGGGTGTTGTCGAGGTCGAAGAGGACAGCCTCGCAGGGGATCGGAGCGCTCCCCATCAGCTCTGGCTCTCGACTCCGCCTGAGGTCTTCATCTCGGCCAACAGTCGACGGCGATAGTCCTCGCTGTCGAGGGCGTCCAGATCTGCACACTGGGCGTCACTCAGGAACTGTGGAGTCCCGACCGTGAGAGCGTGGTACTGGATGAAAGCCTGCTCCTCCATGGCCAAGGTGCGGAACAGGGCCTCCTTGACGGACTCCCCCACGCAGATCGTCCCGTGGTTTCGCAAGACCATGCCCTGACAATCGGGAGCCTCGAACCCAGCCTGAACCGCGGCAGCCAACTCGGGGGTCGTCACCGTGGTGTAGGGCACGTGGGGCACGTTGGCGCCAAGGTATACGTAGTAGTCGGCATACATGGGACGGAGGTCATGCCCCGCCGCGGTCAGAGCCACGGTCATCTTGGGATGGGCGTGCACTATGGCACGTACTTCCGGACGCACGCGGTAGAGCTGAAGGTGCATCAGGACCTCGGAAGAGGGTCGGTGCTCGCCCTCGAGAATCTCCCCGCTGGAGATGGAGATGCGTGGGTAATGCTGCGCTTGGGCATCGGCGAACGAGAACCCGCTGGGAGAGATCCACATGGAATCTCCCTCGCGGGCACTCACGTTCCCCCCGGCTCCGGTAACGAGGCCTGAGCTTACGAGCTCACGCGCAGCTTCTATCAGTTCTTCAAGGTGTTGTGTCATTGGCCGTGGTTCTCCAGGTAGCCCAGTTGCTCCAAACGGTGTCGGAAGGCCCCAAACAGGTCGTCGTAGGTCGGGCCACGCAGAGAGTCCGGATGAAAACTGCGTTCGATGACCAGCATACGCCCCATGGCATCCCACAGGCCATCGTGAATCGTGTTTGCGGCGGCCAGGATGGCGCTGCCGAAAGCCGATTCGTGGCATTGGGGACGATGCAGGGTGCGGCCGGTCACGTCCGCGCGGAGCTGCATCCAGATGTCGCTCGCACTTCCCCCACCCGTAGCGAAGACGTCCCCCGGCGCAGCTTGCCCAGTAACCCGATCGAGGGCTTCATAGGCCAGGCGCTCTACGAAGGCCACGCCCTGTAGTCGTGCGGCGAAGCCCGGGGCCGCCTGGTCTGCGGGCGCATCGCAGAAACCGAGTGCGGCGGGAGCCAGGAAAGGAAAACGCTCCCCCTTGCCCACCAGCGGATAGGCCAAGAACTCAGTGGGCAGCAACGGTTCGGCGGCGAAGTCGAGCTGAGCGAGGTCAGCCCCCGGATGATCCTCCCGGATCCACTCGCCGCCCACGTTACTGGCCGCGCCGGGCAGCCAGCGTTCGTGATGGAAGCCCTGGTCATCCGCATGGTCCGGAAGTCGATGGGAGTAGACCAGGCCAGAGGGGTCGACCGGCGGGTGATCCGCCAGGCGCTTGAAGACGAGGGTGGTCCCAAGGGTCGTGTTGTCGTCACCCACCCGCGCGGCACCCGATGCGAGGAAGGCCGCCGTGCCGTCCGTCGCACCGGCCACGACTTTCAGGCCGAGTGGAATCCGAAGCTCTCGGGCCACACGGTCGAGGACCTGTCCTCTGACCGTGCCCGGCTGCACGACTTCGGGCAGCTTGCGGGGGATGTCACTCCTGTCACTCAGCCAATCAGGCCAAGCCTGAGCCTGTAGATCGAACCCGGATTTGAGCGCGTTGCTGGCGTCGGTCCAACCCACGGTACCTGTCAACCGGGAGGCGATGTAGTCGGCTTGATGTGTGAAGAAGCGCGTCCGGTCAAAGCCTCCCGGCTCGTGCCGTTCTAGCCAGAGCATCTTGGCCAAGGACCAGGATGCGCTGACCGGAGCATCCGACGAGGCCTGCCCCGCCCACTCGCTCAGCTCGCGCGCCTCCGCATGGGCGCGACCATCGTTGTACATCAGGGCTGGGGTGCACGCAGTTCCGGACTCGTCCACGCCCAGGACTGTGCCCGAGGTGCCATCGATGGCGATCGCCTGCAGGGTCTCAGTCGCACCGCCCTGCTCCTCGAACTCGGCCACCACCCCCACCAGCGCACGCCGTGCGGCTTCCCACCAGAGTGTGGGGTCCTGTTCGTGTTCGACGTTCGTGGCGGTGCGTCGAATACCGTCTACCTGCCCGAACCCGACAGAATGCAGGGCAACGACCTCGCCCTCAGCTGAGACGATCACGGCCCGTGCCCCCCCGGTCCCCAGATCCAGCCCCATCACGCAGGGTCGGGTGTTGATTGAGGCTGACTGCGAAGGATGGTTCAAGAGGGTGCCTCGGTGCGCAGGGAGAGTCTCCCCCTGGAAGCGTGCGCTCGCCGGGGAGAGGATACTCCATGGGCGCCAGAACGGCGGAGGCTGCTGGCCTACCAGTAGTCGGGCAGGGAACCCTCGAAGGTCTCCGCGAGGATCTCCAGGATTGCCTTCCGATCTTGCTCGCCGACCTGGGGAGTATCCGGACCATCGAGCACCCCGTTCAGAACCAGCCACAATCTCAGCCAGATTGGCTCCAGCAGAGGCTCGGGCAGCGCCGCGAACACATCCGAGTGAATCAGGTAGCTCAAGGGATACCGGAACAGACGCTGTTTGAGGTCAAGATCCCGCAAGCTACGCCCGCTCTTGTCGCGACGCGCTGTAGCAAGAAAAGGAGGCACGAATGCCGAACCCTCCCCCACCGCATTGGGCAGCGGAGGTTCACCTACCAACAACAGTGCATCCACAACCTTCCTGGCGGCACCTTCCAGGCGCAGCCTGGTTGACCGTACCGGGGTTCCCGGCGGCAACTCCAGATCGCGGTTGAGGGCATCCTTGTAGTGCAGAGCCCGGCGCGCTTCATACCCGGCCCAGCAGAGCACCGTGTGCATGTGAGCCTGATGCTCCAAGACCAACAGAGCCACGATGTCGCTGGTCGGCACCGGATAGGGGCTCACTTCACACAGACCCGCAAGGGTGTCATGCCGGGTCGGCTCGGGCTGCAGGCGCTCCGTCTCGCCCAGGCGCCTGTTGCCCAAGTGGGCCATGTCACCGGTCTGACCCGTTACATACCAACCACCCCAACGTTCGGCATAGTCGGTGGAGTGGGTCACCATTCGTGACCCTGCGCGCAACAGGGGAAGCCCATCATCCTGTGTGTGCACCGAGCGCAGGAGGTTCGCGGGCAGTTTGGCGTTTGATGCCGGAGCATGGCACTGCAAGCACTTATCCACCTCACGTAGAATTCGGGGACCATCGGGGCCATCCTGAAGGGTGTAGAACACCAGACCCTCAAGCGGGTCCACAGCCGTCAGTTCCAGAACACTGGAGTTGGGGACGAACCCCACATAGACCTCATCGGAGAAGTAGAGGGCGCGTGGGCGAGAGGTCGTGATCAGGTCTGCCTGAAAACTGGTACGCGAAAAGACCGCCGTCTGTGTGGTCGGGGCCACCTCCAAGGCCTCCAGCAGACCAGGCAGGAAGGAGCCAGCCTCGTTACGCCGCAGGACAGACTCGCCCGCCTCCATTCGCGCAGCCAGCCGTGCCACGCAATCCTGGGTCGGGCGCGTACCGTAATTGAGAGGCTCTCTGGACCAGATGGGATCCTGCACGGTCACCAGGGCCAGAATCACGGTAGGGACAATAGACACAGCACCAGTGTAGGCCATCCCCCATGCATCAGAGGCATCCTAAGTGCGTAGGCTACACGACTAGCACTTGTACCCACCTCACTTACAATGTTGCCCCAAGGCGAGCTAGCCTACCAATACAGGTGCGCAGCGCCTTGCCCCATGGAAACCCACCCCATTTCCCCCGATCCCGAGGGCCGACGAGAAGCTCCCGAGCATGGGTCCCCGCTTCAGGATCAGCTGCTGGCAGCAACCAGGGACGTCCTCATAGCGATCGGTGATGACAGCTGCATCACACACGCCAATGCGGCTGCATCGGCGGTTTTTGGGCTACCCGTGAGCCAGGTCTGTGGCAAGAACATGCTCGAGATCGTGACCGCAGATGAGCGCAAGCGCTGCCGAAAGGCAATGGACAACTGGCTGGCAGGGAGCCAGCGAGACGCATTGGTCTTTGAGTGTCACCTGGCCCACGCCGACGGGTCGACGCGTAACGCCTTGTGGCGCCTAACCCCTGCAAGTGAATCCGCGAGTGGGGCCCAGTACGTGGCTTGTGCAAGAGACATCACAGCCCTGCGCGAGGCAGAGCGGCAAGCCAGCGAACGAGAAGTCCGAATGGTCTCCTTGGTGGCGGGGATGCTCGATGCCGTCATCACGATCGACCTGAACGGCATCATCCAGTTCGCCAGCGACTCGGCCGTGAACTTCTTTGGCTACACACCAGAAGAAATGGTGGGCGAGAACATCAAGATCATCATGCCCGAGCCCTATAGGTCAGAGCACGATGATTACCTCGAACGATACCGGGAGACCGGGGAATCCTGGATCTTGAATACGACGCGCGAATTTCAGGCTGTGCGTAAGTCGGGCGCCCGTTTCTGGATTGAACTCTCGGTCTCACGCATTGACATGCCGGGGCAGGCCGAGCCACTCATCTGCGGAACGATTAGGGACTCCACAGCCCGCCGCCATGCCGAAGATGCCCTCAAGGACAGCGAGAACCGGCTAAGGGCTATCTTTGACCAGGAATTCCAGCTTGTGGGCCTGCTGGATCCCTCTGGACGTGTACTGGAAGTGAATCGCACGGCCGTGAAGAGGGCACGCACGTCCCGCCATGAGCTCCTGGGACTTCCCTTCTGGGAGACTCCCTGGTGGAACATGGACTCGAGCTTGCAGATACGCCTGAAGGGGTGGATTCGGCGAGCCGCGCGGGGTGAGTTTATCAGAGAGGAGACCACGCACGTCGATGAGGGTGGTAACGAACGCGTTGTGGACTTCTCACTCAAGCCGATCTTGAACGAGCAAGGCGACGTCATCCTCCTCCTACCCGAAGGTCGGGACATCACCGAGCTCAAGCGCGCTCAGACGCGAGAGACCCAGGTGTTGAAAGCGCTGGCTGCCATCGGTGAGTCGAGTTCGCTGCTGGCCCATGAGATCAAGAACCCCATCACCTCCATCAACTTGGCTCTGCGCTCCATGGTCAACAAGCTGGGAGTTGATGAGCGCTCTGTTCTCGAAGATCTGGTCACTCGCATGCAGCGCTTGGAGCACACCATGCGTCGCACCCTCTCATTCGCCAAACCACTCGAATTGGACGCCAAGTGTCACGATGTCCTTCCCCTGGTCCTGGAAGCTGTGGATTCCATGCAGCCGGATGCAGAAGGTCGTGGAGTAGATATCGAAGTCAAGGTGGACCAGGCGTGCCCGCCCGTGCGAGTGGACAGTGGGCTCATTGAAGAGGCCTTGTGCAACTTGGTGGCCAATTCCCTGCAGGCCGTGGACGAGGGAGGGGCGATTGAGCTCAGTGCACTTTCGCTGAGCTCCGACTGGGTCGAGGTCGTCGTTCAAGATGATGGCCCCGGCATCCCACAATCCCTCCTGCCCACCCTCTTCCGACCTTTTGTAACGACCAAGGAAGACGGCACAGGCCTGGGATTGGCCCTGGTCAAGAAGATCGCTGAGGAGCACGGCGGCCGGGTGGATGTCGAGACCCATGGGCCCCTCGGGGGAGCCTGCTTCCGCATCAAGCTGCCGATCCACAAGTAGCACGCAGCTCACCTGAATCCGCCACCGCCTCCGTGTCCGAGCCTTGTGCTGGTGCCATCCAGAGCCCCCAGGGGTGGCCTTTGTGCTTATTCCCCTAAGCCCTTGTGCCCATTCTCGCTCCAAAGAGTTCCTCGCCCCTCAAGCGCCCACTTCCATGGACTAACATGCGCCGATGAACACCGAACCGAAACGTATCCGTGTTTTCCTCCTCGATGATCAAGCCATGATGCGGGCTGGAATCCGCAGCCTCCTGACAAGCATGCCCGAGATCGAGATAGTCGGCGACAGCGGCGAGCCGCGTGCCGCCATGGAGCAGATTGGCCTTGAACGTCCCGACGTGGTCCTGCTCGACATCACGATGCCGGAACTCTCTGGGATCGATGCCATTCCCCAGATCCGCAAGCAGTCGCGGTCCACGAAGATCGTGATGCTCAGCCACCATGAAGGCCAGACCTTCGTGGATGAGTCGATCAAGGCCGGAGCCGATGGCTACCTGTCCAAGGATTCCGACCCTGAGGAAATGGGCCTGGCTATCCGATCGGTCTATGCGGGCAACGCCTATGTCTCACCCAAGGTCTCCGGCACGCTGCTCAACCAGATGCGCGGCGGCCCCCGGGGGACGGACAAGGATGGCACCGGCATCTCCAGTCTGACCCCTCGCGAACGAGAGGTCTTCCAACTACTGGCCGTCGGCAAGAGCAACAAGCAGGTTGCCTTCGACCTCGGGATGAGTCTCTCCACGGCCAAGAAACACCGGGAGAACTTGCAGCGTAAGCTGAACGTGCACTCCGCCGCCGAGCTGGCCCGCCTGGCCATTCGGGAAGGCCTGCTCAGTACCTGAGCCGCCTCAGGGTCAGCCGTTCTCTGACTCGTCCTGGACGTCGGAAGACGGCTGCTCTGAGGAGACCGTTAGGCCAGTACTCCCGGCGCACGGTTCGTCCTCGTCGGAGGCCTCCTCCGATTGAACGCGACCATACCGAGACCAGTACCAGTACGTCGTCCCGCCTATCAAGGCCCACGGCACAAACAAGAGCACCAGGGTCGCCTGCTGGATACCACGGGCAACGCCCGCGGTCTCAGGGCTATCGCCCAGCCGTGGTCAGCAGCTCTGGGCCAGGGCCGGCGTTCCGAGGAGGAGCAGCGTCAGGCCCAAGAACAAGTAGATGTAGCGAGGGCTCACATCGCCCTTCCGTCGGGGACCAGGAGGACCACCAGCACTGCGGTCGTGACAAGGATGCCCACCCCCACGCTATAGATGAGGCTCTTCTTCTCGAAAGCCAGATGCATGAAGAACAGGGCGATGATCAGCGCCTTGACCATCATGCCAATGGCCAGCACAGGCTTACTGCCTATGAAAACCATGGCCAGCGTTATCAGGAGCAGGCAGAACCAGGCCAGCCAGTAGGACTTGTAGGTTGTCGTAGAAGTATCAGACACGGCTAGGACCTTAGAGGAGGTAGAAGCAACCGAAGATGAAGACCCAGACCAGGTCAACGAAGTGCCAGTAGAGCCCGGCAAGCTCAACCTTTCCCGCGTCGATTCGCACCGGGGTCGTGTGTAGGAAAGTGATGAGCAGGATGATGACGCCGATCAGAACGTGCGTTCCGTGAAAACCCGTCATCATGAAGAAGTAGGCGGAGAAGGCCGGAGCCCCCCAGGGGTTGCCCGTGAGACGAGCACCATCTCCAATGAAGTGGCTCCACTCTATGGCCTGCATGCCGAGGAAGGCCAATCCGATCAGAGTCGTCAGGAGCAGGTACTTCCTGGCCGCCTTGTGGTCCTTATCCGTCGCCGCCTTGACGGCACAGGCCATGGTCGCCGAGCTGGTAATGAGGGTGAAGGTCATCAGCGTGATGAAGTTCATGCTGAAGACGCTCGCCTGGTCAGGCCAACCCACGTCACTGGCCAGGCGAGTAAACATGTAGCTCGCCAGATACCCTGAAAAGAGCAGGGCATCCGTGATGATGAACATCCACATCATCGCCTTTTGCCAGCTCACGTTGAAGGAAGATTGCTCGAGGTCCAGCGGAGCACTGGCATCGGCATGAGTCATCGAAGTCTCCATGGGTCAGTTCGCGAGGAGAAGAAGGGTGTAGAGCCAGGTCAGCCCCATGAAATGCCAGTAGCCCGCGACCCAACGAATCTCGCTGCGCCGGGTGGCGGTGTAGATCAAGGCCAGCAGCCCACCGAAGAGGTGCACGCCGTGCACGGCGGAGAGCATGAAGTAGAAGGAGCCGTGGGGCGTGGAGGGCAGGTAGACACCTGCAGCGGAGAGCTCACGCCAAGACAGAAGCTGTGTCCCCAGAAAGAGCACTCCCAAGAGAATGCTCGCCCAGAGAAGGCCACGATCCTGACGCCGCCTAGAACGCTCCAGCAGGGTGCTGCTGACCACCAGAGCTCCGGTGCCGATCCAACCCCAGGCCGGGATGGTGATCGGCACCCAATCCGGAGACGGCCGCCGGATGAAATAGGCAGCAGTGAAGCCCGCGAACAGCATGGCCACTACGCCCAGGAAGGTGATGCACATGACGTCTCCCGCCCGAGGGCGTAGATCGCCAGCTTGAGGTTGGAGCCCGATGGCGCTCGTACTCATGCAACGACTCCTTGGGGCTTGTAGTCACTGTCCTCTTCCGCCGCCGGGTCATAGTCGTAGGGATGACGATCGACAACCGGTAGTGCTCCAGGCCAGTTCCCGTGGGGAGCCGGAGAGGGAGCCGTCCACTCCAGGGTCGTGGCGTTCCAGGGATTCGCCCCCACCTTGACCCCCTTGAACATGCTGTAGAAGAAGTTCCAGAAGAAGATGGCCTGGGCCGCGAAGGCGGCATAGGTCAAGATCGTGATCACCAGCGCCAGCTCCCTTCCAGGCGCTTGGAACTCATAGATTGAGTGGTCGTAGTAGCGACGAAGGAGTCCGCTCATCCCCTGCAAGTGCATCAGGAAGAACAAGGCCACCATGGGCACGTAGGTAAGCCAGAAATGAAGCTTGCCCAGGCCCGCGTTCATCACGCGGCCGAACATCTTCGGGAACCAGTGGTAGAGGGCACCAAAGGTCGAGAGCACGGTGACCACGCCGATCATCAGGTGGAAGTGCCCCACAACGAAGAAGCTGTCGTGGAAGTAGATGTCGGATATGGAGGTCGCCAGGAACAAGCCTCCGAACCCTCCCAGGCCGATCACGGCCACTGTGCCCAAGGCCCAGTACATGGGCACCTCCATCCGAATGCGACTGCGCCAGACACTCGCCACCAGGTTCATGCCCAACACCGCAAAGGGTGCTGTGATAAGTACCGTCGCAATGGAGAAGTACTCCCCTACGTAGGGGTTCATTCCCGTGACGTACATGTGGTGGCCCCAGACGATCATGCTCAGGAAGCCGACTACCCAAAGGGCGTACACGGAGGTCTTGTAGCCGAACACGGGGCGGCGGGCGAAGCTCGCAATCAGGTCAAAGGTGATCCCGATGCCCGGTAGAACAAGGACATACACCTCGGGATGGCCCAAGAACCAGAACAGGTGCTGGAAGAGGAGCGGCGTTCCGCCCTCATGGGCCAGGACCTCGTTGTTGAAGACCAACCCCGAAGGCAGGAAGAAGCTCGTCCCCCCATGGCGATCGAGCAACAGCATGATCGCGGCTGCTGTCAGGGGCGGGAAGGAAAGCACGCCCAGAACCGCGGACATGAAATAGGTCCAAACCGTCAGGGGCATGCGCATCAACGACATCCCCTTGGCGCGGCAGTTCAGCACCGTGGCGATGTAGTTCAAGCCGCCCATGGTGAACGAGGCGATGAACAAGGCCATGGCAAGTAGCCAGAGCGTCTGTCCCAGCCCTGAGCCGGGTACGGCCTCGGGCAAGGCCGAGAGCGGTGGGTAGGCCGTCCAGCCCGCGGCGGCAGCGCCGCCCTCCACGACGAACGAGACCAGCACCAGAAAGCAGGCCGGAACCACTGTCCAGTAGGACAGCATGTTCAGGAACGGGTATGCCATGTCCCTGGCACCCAGCATGAGGGGGACCAGGAAGTTGCCGAGTCCACTGACCAGCGCCAGGGACACAACGAAGAAGACCATGATGGTCCCGTGCATGGTGACCAGGCTGAGGTAGTTCTCCGGAGTCACCATGGCCTTCTCAGGCCAGGTGATCTGCGTGCGGATCATGACAGCCAGCCAACCGCCGACAATGGCCATGAACAGGGCGGTGAGGATGTACTGCAGCCCGATCACCTTGTGATCCTGGCTGAAGATGTACTTCTTGACGAAGCTCGTGGGAGCGGAGTGATCTTCTACAGCCATGGTTCTTGCTCACTAAGCCAGTTCTTGAGGCTCTCCTCGCTTTCGACGATGACGCTCCCCTGCATGCGGTAGTGACCAAGGCCACACAGCTCAGCGCAGGCGAGCTCAAAAATCCCCACCTCCTCGGGAGTGAACTGCGTGTAGGCCGTATAGCCCGGGAGGGTGTCCTGCTTGACGCGGAACAGAGGCACGGTGAATGAGTGGATCACGTCCAGCGCGCGCAAGCGCACGACCGTCATCCGATCTACGGGAATGTGAACTTTGCCGCGCACGACGATGTCGTCCTGGGCGGCAGGATCACTCTTGACGAGCCCGAGAGGATTGCGAGTCTCGTGGACCTTGGCGTGATCCACTTCGCCGAAGACTCCGTCCGGACCGGGGTAACGCACAAGCCACTCGAACTGCTTGCCCACGACCTCTACCTCATAGGCATCGTCTGGCGCCTCTCCGTAGACCTCCGCGAAGACGGGCAACCCCATGACCAGCACACCGACCTCCGAGATTGCGCACATGACCAGCACGGGAACGATGGCCCAGATGGCCTGGGTCCTGTTGCTCACGATGGCACCGGACTGTGCCTCGCCGCGGCCATACTTCATGACGAAGTACCCGAGGACGATGCAGCCCAAGAAGAACAGGGCACCGGTAGTTCCCAGGAGGTATCGGATCACCCCGTCAATGCCGTGCCCGTGGGCACTCTTGACCTCGGGAAGCCAACCGACTCCAAAACCGCCAACGACGACGATTCCGAGCAGGAAGAAGACGATCCCGAAGCCGGGAGATCTGGGGTGCGAGGTGGTCTCGCTCATGGTTTCTACTCCTCCGAGAAGGAAAATTCGATGGTCTGAGCACCCGCTGCGGTGATCGTGATGTCCTGCTTCTGCAAGCCGAAGATCTCGTGGCGTGCAGCGATCTGATAGTCACCCGGAGGCAGTTGGCCCAGGTCAAACGACCCGTCCACGGCGGACACGGCGAAGAAGGGGTTCTCCACAACGCCGACGAACGTGCTCATCCAACCGTGGATATCGCACTTGAGGGGCACGAGAACCTCGGAACGGTTGAAGACCTTGGTCATGACAGCCGCTCCAGGAGCCTGGGTCTGATTGAAGCCGGGGTTCTTCTTCGCGTACCCATGGACGTTGTGCGACACAGGGTCTCCATTGCCGATCTCCAGGGGTTGTCCAACGCGGACACCGAGAACGTGGGGCACGTAGGTGCAGCCCTCCTGAGTCACTTGAACCGCCTCGGTGGGCGTGGCGAACTTCCAACCCTCCAGTCCCTTGCGCACATAGACAAACACGTTGGCCAGCTCTCCACCGGCGCCGACGAGGGCGGACTCATCCAGCAGTTTCTCTGCGTGCAGGCCTTCGCACTTGGGGTCGCTACCCATGTCCAGGGAGCGACGCTTGGGTGCGTCTCCAGTGAAGATCGTCCGGCCTGTTACAGAGACGGTACCCGCTGCGGGATCCCAGTCTTTAACTGCGGAAGGAGCACTGGTCGATGCCCCGCCACCAGAAGTGTCGGTGGATGCGGGAGCCGGCGCATCAGAATTGCTGGGAGCGGGCGGTGTTGCCTCTCCCCCCCCACAGGCAGCAAGGGCAAAGGCAAGGAGAGGGGAACAGGTAAGCAGACGAGGCATAATGGAAGTCTCCGACTGAGGAATAGGCTATCGGGGCTTGTTCGGGGGCCTGCTGAAAACCGCTCCGATGGGTCTCGTTGAGATCGGAATGCGGCTTCTGGGCCGAGTGGCGTACACTCTTACTTCAAGTGCGACGAATCGTATGGGCCTCAAGGCTTAGATCGAATGCTCATGGTGCGTAGGGGCGTCCGTCGAACGACAGGCTGCTTCCCGACCGTGCGGACCCGTGGGTGCGGGTGGGAGTATCGGCAGAGCCGGATTCCCAATTCGCCGTCTCTCCCGATACGACCTTCTCCCTCCGACCACCGGAGTCTCACTGCCGGGAAGGTGGCGGGGACCACAGCGGCCCCCCTGGCCAACCTGGATCCGGCCCCCCTCACGGGCTCCCCTACCCCAGTCTGGTGCAGGACTGGCCCGTGCGGGTCCCATGCGGGAAGGCCTACTGATAGACTGTCGCACCCAAAACCGACCCCTGAGGCGCACCTGAGTGCGCTCCCCGCCATAAGGCGATCCACTCAATGAGCGAAAAACCGCGCTTTCCCGGCATTCGAGTCACCACGAACGGCAACCAGTTGGTGGCCTACCACACCGAGGCCCGCCTCTCCGATGCGGGGGTGTTCTACCCCATCACACCCTCGACGGAGATGGGTGAGATGTACCAGCTCTCCGTAGCCGAAGGGAAACTGAACGTCTTTGGACGACACCGGATTGCCATCGAAGCCGAGGGCGAACACGCGGCCCAGGGGGGGGCCATCGCCTGTGCCGTCACCGGCAAGCGGGTGGTGAATTTCACGTCGGGGCAGGGCCTCGTCTACGGCCTTGAGCAGTACTACCACGCCCCGGGCAAGCTGGCGACGATGGTCGTCGAGGTTGCGGCCCGCGCCCTCACCAAGCACGCACTGAACGTGCACTGCGGACATGATGACGTGTACGCCGCCCTCGATTCGGGCTGGACGATCCTCTTCGGCAAGAACTCCCAGCAAGCGGCCGATCAGGCCCTGATCCTGCGCAAGGTGAATGAGCTCGCCTTGGGACCGGGCATCAATTCACAGGATGGCTTTCTCACCTCGCACCTCGAGCGCACCTTCTTCAAGCATGAAGCCGAGCTGATTCGCGAGTACCTGGGCGCGCCGGACGACGTCATTGAATGTCCCACCGATGCCCAGATCGAACTCTTCGGTCCGACCCGCCGCCGGGTGCCGGAGATGATCGACCTCAAGAACCCCATGCTGCTTGGCCCGGTCCAGAACCAGGAGCACTACATGAACGGCGTCATTGCGCGCCGGGACAAGTTCTCCGAACACATCCTGGGGTTCTTGGAAGGAGCCTACGCAGAATTCGCGGAGTTGACGGGCCGTCACTACGGCATGCTGTCCTCCTATCGGTGTGACGATGCAGAGGTTGTGTTCTTCTCCATGGGTTCGGCGGCCGAGAACATCGAGGCCGCCGTAGATCTCCTGCGCTCCGAAGGGGAGAAAGTCGGCTCGATCCATCTGAACGTCCTGCGACCCTTCCCCGAGGCCGCCATCGTGGAAGCCTTGGCCGGAATGCGCTCCGTGATCGTGCTCGAGCGCACGGACGAGTGCCTGTCGGGAGACAACCCCCTGACACGGGACGTGCGCTCCGCCCTGTCCCGAGCCAGCGAGGGCAGCCTGACGATTGCCGGCCACCCCCTCCCAAGCCTGCCCGCCGAGGAGCGGCCACGGATCTTCAGCGGCTCCTACGGTCTGGGCTCCCGGGACTTCCGCCCCGAAGCGATTCTGGGCGCCTACGAGTTCGCCACGGGCAAGACCGCCCGTCAGGACGGCGCCCAGGCCAGCGACGGCACGAGCTATTTTGTCCTGGGAGTGGATCACCCGCGCCAGGTCATCTCCGCACGCACGCCCTCCCTCCTGCCTGATGGCTCCATTGCCGTCCGACTGCACTCCATCGGCGGCTGGGGCATGATCACCACGGGCAAGAACCTGGGCGAGATCATTGGCGCATTCGGCGACGACCTCGCCAAAGAGAACGCGGAGACGGACGCCTTCGGCCGGCCGGCTGAGGTGCTGCACGTGAGCGCCAACCCCAAGTACGGCTCCGAGAAAAAGGGTGCACCCACCGCCTACTTCCTGGTCGCAGCCCCCGAACGCATCCGAGTGAACTGCGATCTGCGCCACGTGAACGTGGTCCTGTGCTGCGACCCCAAGGCCTTCACCCACTCCAATCCCCTGGAAGGCATGGCCGAGGGCGGGACCTTTGTCTGGGAATCCGCAGAATCCCCGGAGACGACCTGGGAGCGAATCCCGACCCGCCACCGACAGGAGATCCACGACAAGAAGCTACGCATCGTCACCCTGCCCGGGTTCGACATCGCACGTGAGGCTACCGACCGACCGGACCTGCAGCTGCGTATGCAGGGCAATGCCTTCCTCGGAGCGTTCTTCCGCGTGTCCAGTTTCCTGCAGGACAACGACGTCTCGGAAGACCGCTTCCGCGAGGTGGTCGAGGCGCAGTATGTCAAGAAATTCGGGCGCTTCGGAGAGGCCGTCGTGGCCTCCAACATGACCGTCATGACCATGGGCTTCGAGCGCGCGATGGAGGTCCCCCATGGGGCCGTCGACGCCCCGGACCGCTCCAGCATGCGCGTGGAGGCCCTGCTCTCCTGCGGCACCTGCGACCTACCGAGAACCCCGTCGGCGGCGCAGGAGAAGCGCGCTCCCGTAGCCAGCACCTGCACGTTCGACGCGGAGTTCCGTGCAGGGCTGGGTTATGACCAGCCCGCCTCCACCCTGGCTTCGGTGGGCGTGATGGCCGCGGGCACCGGCTCCACGGCGAGCAAGTACGTGGCGCGGCGCGAGACGCCCCTGTGGATCGCAGAGAACTGCACGCAGTGCATGGAGTGCATCGTAGCCTGTCCCGACACGGCCTTGCCCAACACGGCCCAGGAGATCTCGACAGTGTTCCGCGCAGCGGCGCGGGGCTTCGTCTCGGATTCAGAGTCCAAGGACCTGCTGCTGGCCGAGCTACCTGGCATGGAAGATCGCGTGCGCACCCGCATGCTGGCCGGGGTCAAGGAGAAGGCACCAGAGCCCTTCAAGGACCTGGTTGAAGAGGAGGTTGGTGCCCTCACCCAGGTGGATGAAGCGACCCGTGAGTCATTCCTCGAGGTCTTCCGTCGCATCCCCTTCGCCTATGGCATGACCCCCGCGGTGTTCAACTCCAAGGAGCGCAAGGACGCCGGATCGGGCGGCCTGTTCGCCATCTTTGTTTCCGACCTGTGCAAGGGTTGTGGCGAGTGCGTGGAAGAGTGCGGCGAGAAGAACGCCTTGGTCATGGCGAACGAGACCGAGGACCTGAACGCCGACCATGTCTCGGGCACGAACTTCATGGACTACCTGCCGGATACGCCCTCGTCCTTCCTGGGAAGGTATGACGAAGAGGACCCCGAGCAGTCCCACGCCCTGGCCCTCAAGAACCACCTGATGGTGCGCAGCAACTACGAGGCCCTGGTCAGCGGCGACGGTGCCTGCGCGGGCTGCGGTGAGAAGAGTGCCTTGCGTGCCCTGGCGTCCGTGACCGAGGCCTACATGCGGCCCCTGTATCACCGCAAGGCCGAACGCCTGATGGAGAAGGCGGACCAGCTTGAAGCGGCTGGCCTCGCAGCCCTGGAAGGCATGGAGGCCAGCGCCCGAACCAACCTTGTGCGCGTCGTGGCCCAGGTCGTGATGGGGTGCGGTGGTGAAGACGATGAAGATACAGCCGCACGATTGGAGGGTGCCGACGGCGTCACGGAGGGCGAGATTCTCGCCGCCCTGTGTGCCGTTATGCGTCAAGAGGCCTTCAACCACCGCGAGCTGCAAGCTGTCGACGGCTACCTGCCCAACGGCATGAACGTCATGGCCATGGGTGCCCATACAGGTTGCAACACCGTCTTCGGCTCCACGCCTCCCAACAACCCCCACCCCTACCCCTGGATGAACTCCCTCTTCCAGGATGGCGTGACCGTGGCTTGGCTCTTTGGCGAGAGCTTCATTGCCGATCATGCAGCCCGATCTGTGGTGCCCGAGCGCGTGGCGGACGTTCTCCTGGGTGAAGAAACCACACCGGACGATAGCTGGGTATTCGACATGACCCACATGACCGACCACCTGATGACCGAGCGCGAGATCCGCGAGCTGCCCAAGGCCTGGGCCGTGGGCGGCGACGGGGGCATGGGCGACATCGGCTTCCAGAACGTGTCGAAGGTCGTGCTGCAGAACCGGCCCAACGTGAAGATCATGCTGCTCGACACGCAGGTCTACTCCAACACGGGCGGGCAGAACTCCGACTCCACCCCCATGCCCGGCGGGGGCGACATGAACTCCTTGGGCGAGGCTTCCCAGGGCAAGTTCACCGAGAAGAAGAACGTGGCAGAGATCTTCACGAGCGGTCACGGTTCGCCCTATGTGGCCCAGGTCTCCCTGGCCAACGCAGGCAACCTGTTCAAGTCCCTGCTCGACGGGCTCGCCTACCGGGGCACGGCCTTCTTCCAGTGCTACACCGCCTGCCAGCCTGAGCACGGGGTCGCTGACGACGTATCCTCTCTGCAGGCCCGCCTGGTGCGCGACTCTCGCTGTATGCCCGAGTTCGCGTTCAACCCACAGCTGGGCGAGATGAGCCAGGATGCGTTCTCATTGAAGGGCAACCCCAACCCGAAGGAGGACTGGGCCAAGGTCAAGTCCAAGGTACTCGGAGGCAAGGTCACCTTCACCATCGCCCACTGGGCGGCCACCGAGGCGCGCTTCCGTCGTCACTTCAAGCCAGCAGCCAAGGCTGCGACCACGATTCCCCTCGAGGACCTGCTACTGCGCATCACCCAAGACGATGTGGTGGCCCGCAAGGTCTTGGATCCCACGCACCACGCCTACGTGCCTGACTTCCAGGCGCTGATCGTAGTGGATCGGGAGGGCAAGAAGGCCGAGCTCGTGTGCTCGCGACAAATGGTCCTGTTCTGCGTGGAGCGCCGGAAGTCCTGGCGCATGATTCAGAGCCGGGCGGGTATCGAGAACGCCGACTACGTGGTTCAGCGCGAGGTCCTGGCCAAACTCCACGCAGGGACCATCAGCCGGGAGTCCTTCCTGAGCAACACGCGCGCGGTCTTTGACGGCGAGGGCGATGCCGATGAGGACGGCGAGGCATCACCTGCGGACAACTCCTCGCCTGCATCTGGGGTCTCCTCGGCGAAGTAGGCTGAGGGTGCTCAAGTGGGCGGAAGGTGTGCCGCACTCGTCCCGCGCTCATAGCTGTAGGGTGGACGCACCAACCAGGGTCGCTGGCCCCGCTCGTGCGGGAGCAACCACAGCACGAGCAGGATGCTTGTCAGGGCCCGCATGAGGTAGGGAGCCCACCCGGGGAGCCATTGGGTCAGATCCACCAGCATCCCATCGGGCGCCGTAGGGGAGAAACCTACGAGGAACGGCAGTCGGTACCAGTAGTAGACGACCACGGCAACCGTGGCGAACAGACGTCCTAGGGCCTTTCCCTCGTTGGGCAGCAAGCGGTAACGCAGCAGGTTGTAGAGCAGGGCTGAGAGCAGGAAGCCAAGCAAGGGCAATCCAAAGGCCTCCAAGGTGTGGTCCAAGCGGCTGTACTCCGGTCTGAAGTTGGGAACTTGAAACCAGGCCCAGATGAACCCCGGGAAGCCGGCGGTGAGGAACTCCAGGGGTCCCATTCCGCCGTGGTCTCCGACAGCCCGAGCGCGCTCGGGATCGGAGTCGTTGCAGATCTGTGTGCAATTCACACAGGACGAACAGCGCGGGTTCTGAAACTCAACCAAGGGGCGCCGACCGTAGAGCAACTCCACGGGTTGCACAGGACAAAGGCTCGAGCACCAACCGCTCTTCCAGTCAAACACGCAACCTATGCTGAAGGCCACCGCAGCGGCCATCACGAGCAAGCCCGCCGTAGCCGGCCCACTGACGTCCAAGATCACATGGCGCAGTGGAACGATCAGGAGCAGGGCCGCCACGGCGCCCCAGCGCAGAGCCTGATTGGTTCTCGACGACATGCGACGTTGCACGGAGAACCCCAACTTGCGAGGCAGAAGGGCAAAGGTGGCCAGAGGACAGATGTTGCGCCATAGACCGGGAAAGAAGACGAAGAGCAGGGGAGCAACCGGAATGAGTACGTTCCAGACCGCGTGCAACCCCAAGGTCGGCAACCAGAGCAGACCGGCGAAGATCGCAAGGCCCAAGACCAGCAGAGCAGCTTGCACCCAGGACCAAGCGGGCGAAGGAACCGACGGGGTGTTCTCCTCACCGATCTCACCGGGAGTCAACGAAGGGTGTTCCCTTTGGGTGTCAGTCAACATGCTCACCCACCTCATCATCCGAGGACCTCGGTACTGGGGTGGCGTACTCCACGCAAAAAACGTGGGCGACTGAGGACGGAACCAATAAGTGCATCGTTCTTGTCATGAAAGGAGGGTAGCAGCGAGAACTGGGGATAGGAGTTCCCCTACACCAACCCCATAACATCTCCGAAGTTCCGCACCACATTCGTTCGCCCGTAATTCCACCCCGACTACGCAGACGTCCGAAGAGAGGCGGGCCCTACTCAGGAAGGGTGCGCGTTCTGATCCACACGAGAAGAGCATCGAGAGCCTCGATGGCAAAGGTCTCTTCTATCTCTCCGTACTCTGTGATCAGCCCGGTCTCGCAGTGCTGAAAGAGATGGTTCAACCCGGGAAAAGCGCGCGTGGTGACGTCAGGGTTCTCGGCTACCTGGAGAGCGGCGGCGATGGCATCGAGGTTGGCCTTGAAGGGCACCTGTAGATCCAACTCACCGTTCAGGGCCAAGACGGAGCAGCCCACCTTGCGCAGGACCACCGCGGGATCGTGGCGGATGAAGGCCACCAGCCAGGCGTTCGTGAGTTGGGCGAGGGCTGTCTCAAGGCCTTGCGCCTGCTCCTCGGCGCTCGCCTGCTTGAACTCCTCATCACTCTGGATGGCCACGGTCAAACGCTCTTTCAACCCCTCGGGTGAGAGACCCGAATCAAGCACGATCGAGAACAGCCGCCTCTGGGTAGCGCAGGCCGCACTGATGGCCTCTTCGTCGCTACCCGAGGCACGCATGATGGCTGCATTCTGCATCACGAGCAGCTCGTCGCCCCGCACACCGGTCCCTGCCAACAACACTATGAACGCAACGTCGTCGCGGTCCCGGGCAACAATTGGTGCGATGATGCCGCCTTCGCTGTGCCCGATCAGTCCGATCTTGTGGGGTGCGATACGGTCGTGGCGCTGGAGAAAATCCATTCCCGCCCCCACGTCGCCTGCAAAGTCGAAAGAGGTTGCCCCTCCAGGGTTATTGCCCAGTGACGAGCCACCCATACCTCGGTCATCAACACGCAGGACGGCAATGCCCCCACGGGTCAGGTGGTCGGCGATCACCCAAAAAGGCTTGTGC
This sequence comes from Planctomycetota bacterium, assembly GCA_002720975.1. Classification (GTDB taxonomy): domain Bacteria; phylum Planctomycetota; class UBA1135; order UBA1135. The sequence goes on from PBIX01000034.1 coordinate 32,813, forward strand.
CCGAAGATCTCCTCGTTGCGATCCTGCCCCCCCGAGCCCGTGATCAGGATGGCTGCAGGGAAAGGGCCTGCCCCTTTGGGAAGGGTCAGCGTCCCGGCCAGGGTGACACCGGCGGCAGCATTCTTGTAGACAACCTCTTCACTGAGGTAGGGAAAGGGAGGCTGCGGCTCCTGGGGACGCTTGCGTTGTGTGGGCTGGCTGACTCGTTCAAGTGCAATATCGAATGACTGCCCCGCTTGCGTGAAGCTACCGACCAGCGAGGTAGCATCGTCGTCCAGGGCGACCTTGAATGTCGTGGAAATGGTCGCCAGGTGCAGCAGGACCAACCGCTCCCCCCCGTAGTCCACACGCCCGATGGGGATCTCAGCGGGCGACTGATCCGGGCTCACCATGTAGCCCGTTAGGGCTCCCCCCGGGCCGGCTTTCAGCCCCACGACCAGGCGTAGCTCTACCGCCCCGACCGCGAGGACACCTTCCCAGGTCCCGAGAAGCTGGCGAGCCAGGGTATCGGGCATCGCCGGCGGCGTCGGCTGGCGCTCGCAGTGCATGGGAATCTCGGCACCACGCTGCTTCCACACACCTTCCAACTTCGAGTCCGAGAGGGTGGCTTCTATGCTGGCGCCGGCGAGATCGGAGCGAACCTTGAGGGTCTTGCCATCCCAATCCACCTCGTCCCAGAGAAGCCCAAAGGAAAACTGGGCGGGCGTATCCATCGACCCACGCCAAGCGCCCTGCTCGTCGGCATGGAAATGCAACACGATCTCGAGCGATCTCCCGGGGGCGGCTATCTCACCCTTCCAGACGCCGGCCAGTCCGGGCTCGGCATCCTGGGCTGAGACCGGGATTAGCAGGAACAGAGGCACCAGAAACTGCAGGGATAGCTTTTGCATGCCTGAAGTCTCGGTGCGTTGCGCCAGATTGTCGAGCAATTCCTTCTACGTATTGGGCCCCCCTCCCCCCATTCATAGAGACTGGAGTATCCTCAGCGCGTGAAGAATCCCCTATGCCTCTGTGCTCTCATCCTGCTTGCCACAGCTGCATGCTCAGAGGCCCCCATGGAGCCTCGATCGTTGGACCTGTTGAACTTCCGCGTCCTTGAAGGGCGTGTGGTCGGTGGTGGACAAGTAGACGTGGAGCAGTTCCCGGCCATGGCTGAGGATGGGTACTCCCTGGTGGTCAATCTGCGCAGCGAAGCCGAGCCATTCCCTGAGAACGAAGGGGAGCTGGCCCAGGCGGCAGGCATGCACTATCTGCACATTCCCCTGGGTGGGGATGATCTGGTGGGAGCCCATGCAAACCAATTGGCAGCGGTTCTCGATGCCCATGGTGACGGGAACGTCCTGATCCACTGCGGAAGCGGTAACCGTGTCGGCGCTCTCTGGGGCCTGCACGTGGCGCTGCGCGATGGACTGAGTAGCGACCAAGGTGTCCAGACCGCCCGTGACGCCGGCATGCAAAGCGAGGACCTCGCAGACTGTGTCCACGAGGCCCTCAGCAAGTAAATGGTTCGTTCGCTCTGGCGCCTCACACGCCAGATGAACCTTCTCAGGCGCTCAGCAAGATCCTCACCTGCTCCGGATCGATGATGGACCGCAGCCGCACCATGACGTTGGAGTGGATCTGGCACACACGGCTCTCTGTCAGCTGCAGGATCTCTCCGATCTCCCGCATGGTCTGCCCGGCCTTGTAGTACTGCAGGATGATGAAGCGTTCCCGCTCGGTCAGAGAGCGCGTGATGAAGCTCAGCACGTCGGCCTCGTTCAGCACTTCCCTGGGCTCGATGGCCTTCTCGTTCTGGAGAGTGTGCGCCATCTGCTCGCCACTCCCGTCCTGACCAGACCACTTGCCGGAGAGGGACACCATGCGGGCCGCCGCGGAACGGGCAAGGCGTCGGCGCAGCTCGGCCTCATCGCAATCCAGGCGGGTGGCCAACTCTCCCTCAGTAGGTTCGCGTCCATATTCTTCACCCAGGTCCTTGAGGGCCCTGTCGATCTTGCTCGCCTGGAGCCGCACCTGACGGGGCACCCAATCCTCTGACCGCAGCTGGTCCAGGATGGATCCACGGATGCGAGTCGAGCAGTAGCTCTTGAAGCGCACTCCGCGGTCGGGGTCGAAGCGGCCGATGGCGTCCATCAGCCCGAATACGCCTGAGCTGACCAGGTCATCGAGTTCCACAGAGCTCGGCATGGTCCGCAGAAGCTTCAGGGCGATGACGCGTACGAGGGGCAGGTACTTCTCCATCAGCGCGTTGCGCACCTGGGTCTTGCCCTCCTCGTCCTGGCGCTCCCGTGCATCCAGATACAGGTTCCACAGGTTGTCGGTATCCAGGGCAACCAGCTCGGATGCGGAAAGTGAGGTACACCCCTTACCTGCCAAGGGGTGTACCTCTTTCTCTCCCTCTGAAACTCCCCGGTCTTCCGAGCGGCTGGAACAAGAGTTCGCCTCCATGGGTGCTGAGCACTCAAACCTAGCCCCCTCAGGCTCGGTCGGGCTTGCCTCTCGGCCACTGGCGCCGTCGAGATTCTCCGGAGAGCCAAGGTCGGCTTCGATATTGCTATCTCTCTCCGACCTGTGGTTTTCGTCAGTGATCATCATGTTCTCTTTATCGCCCTTCCCCGCGACGCGAACAAGTTGTGGCGCACAAGCGCCGACTTGGAAGAACCTACCCCTGAAATCCAAATCGGAGGGAACCCTCAGTTCGACACGGCTTGATCAGAATCGTCGCCTGGGAATGGCCCCACTCCCTCAACGGGATCCGTGATCCGTTGAGTCTCCCACGCACGCAGATCTTCGCTCGGAAGGGCTCGAGAATAGTGGTAGCCCTGCACGCCCTGGCAGCCGATTGCCTGCAGTATCTTGGCCGTCTCAGCATCCTCGACGCCTTCGGCAAGAGAGTACAGGCCCAGGCCGCGAGCCAGCTCGACCATCGCCTTGACGATGACACGCGCATCCGCGTCGTCCTTCAACTTGGAGATGAACGAGCGGTCAATCTTGAGCTCCTCGAAAGGCAACTCATACAGGTGCTGCATTGAGCTGAAGCCCGTCCCGAAGTCGTCAATGGAGAGGTGGAACCCCTTGAGCCGGAAGCGCACCATGATGTCGATGTAGCGCACGGGATCTCGCATGGCCTCGCTCTCGGTGATCTCCAGGATCACACGATCGGGTTCGATGCCTGCTGCACGGGTCCATTCCTCCAGATGGTCCGGGTACTCCAGATCATCAAAGAGGACCGGTGAGTAGTTCACGCACAGACTTGCATCACCCCACCAGGGCTCGATGGAGGCGAGCGATTTCTGAACAACCACGCGGGTCAGCTCCCCCATCAGGCCCGCCTCGATGGCCAAGGGAATGAAGGTACTGGGAGGTACGTCGCCCAATTGTGAGCTTCTCCAGCGCGCCAAGGCCTCGTAGCCCGTGGTTTTGCCCGTCGCCAGGCTCACCTTGGGCTGAAAGTGGACGTCCAACTCACCGCGCTCCAGGGCAGCCGCAAGCTCGTCCTTGCTGGGCCTGCGGCCCTTGGTAGCGACCTGCAGGGGACGGAGCAGGTTCTGGAGAACGGTCAACTCCATGGGCTTGGAGGAGGGTTCGACCATCCTCAGCCCCAGCTCATCGCCCAGCCGTCTGGCGGCCTCCAGGACCTCCTTGGCCGTCCCGGACATCAGGCAGATCCGAGCCTGGCAATCAGCCGCGGCCAAGCGGCGCAGAACCTCCACCCCGTCCACACCTGGCATGTTCAGGTCCAACAGGACGAGGCCCGTCCGTCCCTTCACATCGAACAGTTCGGCATTCAAGGCACCGCTGACACAGTCGGACACGATGTTCATTTTCTCCGCGACCTTCTCGATCAGTCTGCAGATGCGCTCGTCGTCATCGACAATCAGGAGATTCGCCATGGACTGGGTCATCCTTCCACCGCTGTTCGGGGTTGTGGTCTCAGGAGTAGTCATCATTGAGGGGCAGAGAGGGACTTGGTTCGGGAGAGAGGGGGCGTTGGCAGGTGGTCCGCCCTGAACGCTAGACTCGCCCGCATACCCATCCCTGTCAACGCTGGCAGTGCATGGGGGAGGGTTGGAAATACCAAGGCGGATTCGCTCCGGCGGTCCACTTATTTCACTGCGCGGGGACTAGAGTGTATTCTCCATTAGCGCAGACCCAGCGGTCCACCAGCAGGAGCAACCGCCGGTGACATGCTCGGCAAATTCCCCTCCTGGATACGACACATGCCCCCCCAAGAACCTTCATCCCCACTTCCCCGTGGTTCCCAGTCCACTGTGTATGTCGTGGATGATGATGAGCGCATCCGACGCCTGATCGGCCGCTTGCTTGACGACGTGGGAATTGCACATGAAGCGTTCCCCGATGCGGAGTCCTTCCTGGAGGAATTCGTCCCGGGCTCTCCTGGTTGTCTCCTACTCGATGTGCGCATGCCCGGGATGGGAGGGCGCGTGCTTCAGGACACACTCATCGAAAGAAAGATCAACCTGCCCATCCTCTTCATGACCGGCTACGGGGAGGTCTCGGTGGCCGTCGAAGCCCTGCACCATGGTGCCGTGGACTTCCTGGAGAAGCCCCTGAGCCCGCAGCAGCTCATCGATCGGGTCCAGGTCGCCCTGAACGAGGACAATGAGCGCCGCAGCCAGGACTCCGTGCGCGAGGAGCATGCCTCCATCATGTCTCAACTGACTGAGCGGGAGATGGAGGTGGTCGAGATGCTTCTCGAAGGCAAGACCAACAAGCAGATCGCCTACAAGCTCTCTGTCTCCTCCCAAGCCATCGACGCCCGGCGACTGAATGCCATGAAGAAGCTGGGAGTAAGCTCCGTGGCTGAATTGGTGGCCTTGGTGCTTCGCATCCGCAACAGCTGAACGGGCACCGAGTGCCCAGGCTGGCATTCGCTCATACGCCTGGCATAACCCGACATCGGGACTCGATGAGTTCGGCCCGCCCGGCTACCCTGTTCTGGTGCCCGCCTCCCCCACCGACGAACAGCTGATCACGCGCTGGCAGGATGAGCCTGCGCCCTTGCTTCCGCTGCTGCACGCCTTCAACGAACGAGACGGTCACCTCTCCCGCGAGTCTTTGGAGGCCATCTCCGCAGGGCTACGCATCCCCCTGGCAGAGGTGCATGGGAGCGTGACTTTCTATCACCACATTTCCGATGAGCCGGAGTCCAGGGACAGGCCACGGGTCTGCATGGGTCCCATCTGTCGTCTGAATGGGTCGGAGCAGCTGCTTCACGACCTGGACGGCGCAGAGCCCATGGCGTGCGCCGGACGCTGCGATGACCCCATCCCCGTATTGCAAGCCGACCGGGGACTGGTGGGGCGCCCCGGCGACGAGCTGCAGCAAGTCCCCTCTCCGCTGCCTCCTCCCAATCCCGCTGGCATCGAAGAGTGCTGCCTGGCAAACGTGCGCGAACCGGACCGCGCCGCCTGCTCAGGCTACGTGCGCACGGGCGGCTACGCGGCCCTGGCCAAGGCACGCGCAATGGAACCGGAGGAGATCCTGCAGGTGCTTGAGGCCTCGGGCCTTGCTGGGCGTGGAGGCGCCGGCTTTCCCACGGCCACGAAGTGGCGGGCCGTGCGCGATGCCCAGGGCGGACCCAAGACTCTGGTCTGCAATGCAGACGAGGGCGAGCCCGGGTGCTTCAAGGACCGTGTACTCCTCGACCACGACCCACATGCGATCCTGGAAGGCATGGCCATCGCGGGCCTGGCCACCGGAGCCACGCGCGGCTTCATCTACCTACGCTACGAGTATCCCCAGACCCAGGCCATCCTGGAGCGCGCACTGGAGGAAGCCGAAGAGCACCTGGACGGCTTTGAGTTCTGCGTACGACGCGGTGCGGGTGCCTACATCTGTGGCGAGGAGACCTCGCTCTTGAACAGCCTGGAGGGTAGGCATCCCTTCCCGCGCAACCGTCCTCCCTTTCCCGTCACCCACGGCTTCGAACAAACGCCCACAGCAGTCAACAACGTGGAGACCCTGGCCAGCGTTGCGCCCATTCTCCACCGCGGGGCCGAGTGGTACGCGGGGCTCGGCCTTGGGGAGCATCGGGGCACAAAGCTCATCAGCCTCTCAGGGGACGTCGAGCGGCCTGGCAACTATGAGATCCCCATGGGCTTCCCGCTCAAGACCCTGCTGTTCGATTGGGCCGGAGTGCCCGAAGGGCGGACTGTCCAGGCGGTGACCATGGCCGGACTCTCGGGCGGCTTCCTCGGGGCCGAAGACCTCGACGTCACCCTCGACGAGGCCTGCCTACGAGCCAAGGGCTCCTTCCTGGGTGCCGGCGGCATCATGGCCTTCGACGACAGGCGGGACATGTTTGAGATCGCACGCCAGTCCATGGAGTTCTTCGCCAGCGAGTCCTGCGGCAAGTGCTTCCCCTGCCGAATCGGCACCGAGCGCCTGGTCGAGCGACTCGGCGATCCCTCGGGGCCCCTGGATCCAGCCGCGTGGACCGAAGAGGTGCGGGCCATCGGCCAAGCCATGACCCAGCTCAGCGCCTGCGGCCTGGGCAGATCCGCACCTTTGATCACTGAGAGTCTCCTGCGTCTGTTCCCCGCGGAGGTCAGCGGCAAGCTAGGGGCAGAATGAGCCTCGATCTCACGCTTGACGGTCAGGTTGTTCCCTTCCAGGAGGGAGAGACCCTCTACGAGGTGGCCCATCGCCACGGCGACAAGATCCCCACCCTGTGCTACGACAAGCGACTCAAGCCCCTGGGGGCCTGCAGGCTCTGCGTTGTAGAGGTGGAAGGCGCCAACGGGCCCTTGGCTTCCTGCACGACCCCCGCCCGGGAGGGCATGGTCGTACGCACGGTCACTGAGGACCTTGAGCAACACCGCAAGACCCTGGTGGACCTGGTGCTCTCGGAGAACCCCAAGGGAGCCGAGATCACCCCCCTGCGTGGTCTGGCCTCCCAGGAGCTCGCCCAGCTCTCGGTCCGCTACGGATCCGACGGTACGCGCTTCGCGGGAGCCACCTCCGGACACCCACGCCTGGACGATCCCAATCCGATGATCCTGCGGGACTACGAGCACTGCATCAGCTGCTACCGCTGCGTGCGTGTGTGTGCGGAGCAGGAGGGCGACTACGCGATCAGTATCACCGGACGCGGCTTCGGGACCCGGATCAGCGCCGAGTTCGACGTGGATCTGCAGGACAGCGACTGCACCTTCTGCGGCCAGTGCGTCCAGACGTGCCCGACCGGAGCCCTGGGCGACCAGCTTGCCCTGCAGTACACCGACCTGCCCGAGCCCATCAACGCCACACGCTCTATCTGCCCCTACTGCGGCGTTGGGTGCAGCGTAGACCTGCTTACCAAGGGCGAGACCCTGGTGGGTGTCCAGCCCGCCATGGACGGCCCGGCCAATGAAGGCGCCCTGTGTATCAAGGGCCAGTTCGCATGGGAGTGGGTGCAACACCCCGACCGACTGAAGGAGCCGCTGGTACGCAAGGACGGCGAGTTGGTTCCAGCCAGCTGGGAGGAGGCCCTCGACCGCGCGGCGGCCGGGTTCGCCCAGACCGCCGCAAGACACGGTCGCCAGTCGATCTACGCCGTCGCCTCAGGCCGCGCACCCCATGAGTCGGCCTACTCGGTGCAGAAGTTCATCCGAGTCAACTTCGGGTCAAACCAGATCGATAATTGCAGCCGTGCCTGACACGCCCCCACGGTGGCCGGTCTGGCCGCCACACTCGGACGGGGCGCGATGTCGAATCCTCTGGCCGACATGGATAAGCCGGATGTCATCTTCTGCATCGGCACGAATATGACCGAGGCCCACCCGGTGGCGGCCACCCGCCTCAAGCAGGCTCAGGCCAAGGGCGCCATCCTCATCGTGGCAGACCCGCGACATATCCCCCTTGCCCGGCGCGCCGACCTCCATCTGCAACTCCAGGTGGGAACGGACGTGGCCCTGCTGGGCGCGATGGCCCACGTGATCGCCGAGAGAGGCCTGATGGATGAGGCCTTCATCGCCGAGCGCACGGAAGGCTGGGACGATCTACGCGAGCACCTGAAGAGCTTCACACCCCAGTGGGCTGAAGAGATCACCGGTGTACCCGCCGCCTTGATTGAGCGGGCGGCGGTGCTCTTCGCACAAGCCGATCGCGGAGCCATCTACTACACGCTCGGCATCACCGAGCACATCTCCGGGGTGGACAACGTGCAGAGCCTGTCCAACCTGGCCCTGATGACGGGTAACCTGGGCCGGGAGGGAACGGGCATCAATCCCATGCGGGGCCAGAACAACATCCAGGGGGCCGGAGACTGCGGGGCTCTGCCCAGCAGCTACCCCGGCTTCCAGCCTGTCAGCGACCCGGCCATGCAAGCGAAGTTTGAAGAGGCTTGGGGCACGAAGGTGGATCTGGAGCCCGGCATGACCAAGGTGCGGGCCCTGGAGCACGCTGGAGAGAAGATCTACGCCATGCTCATCTGTGGCGAGAACACCCTGGTCTCCGACCCTGACAAGAGCCACTGCGAGCGCGCTCTGGAGCGACTGGATCACCTCGTGGTCATCGACATCTTCAAGACTGAGACCGCGGAGTTGGCAGACGTGATCCTGCCTGCCTCGGCATGGGCTGAAACCGACGGGGTCTTCACCAACACCGAACGCCGGCCCCAACGAGTGCGGGCTGCCGTTTCCGCCCAGGGTCAGGCGCGCCCTGATTGGTGGATCCTGGCGGAGATCTCCAAGCGCCTGGGTAGCGACCGATTCGAATACAACTCGGCTGCAGAGGTGTTCAACGAATTCTGCTCCCTCTCTCCCCTCTATGCGGGCCTCGACTGGGATCGGATCGACGGGGGCGGCTACCAGTGGCCCGTCCCCGCAGCCGATCACCCGGGCACCCCGATGCTGCACGTGGATGAGTTCCCCAGGGGAAAGGGGCTCTTCAAGACCCCCTCCTACAGGGACCCGGCGGAGGTCGTGAGCGAAGAGTTTCCGGTCTGGCTCACCACGGGACGGAGGCTGGAGCACTACCACACGCGCACCATGAGCGGCCGCTCGACGGGGACCGAGTATCTCGTGCCCGAGGAGACCCTGGAGGTCCATCCGGCGGACGTGCAGGCCTGGGGCCTGAAGCACGGCGGCATGGCACGCATGTCGAGCCCCCGGGGGAGCGTTCTGGTACGCGTGGCCAGCGATGACACCTCGCCTCCGGGCACGGTGTTCTGCAGCTTTAGCTTCAGCGATGTGCCCGTGAACATCCTGACGGGATCGGGCTACGACCCGATCACCGACACCGCCGAGTTGAAAGTCTGTCCCGTACGGGTCGAGCCCGCTCCTGACAACTAGAGGGTTGGAGATGAGCAAGGGGATAGGGTCCCAATGAGTGCCCCCATGCGGCCTCCTGCTGCTACCCTGTGCCCATGACCCTCCTCACTCCCTGCCTCACTGCCCTCACCCTTTGTGCTGTTATGGCTCCTACACAAGAGCCCACGCGTGACTTCCTTGCCGGTCAGGTACAAGTCGGCGAGACAGCATACCCCTATGCACTCCTTCCCCCGGCCGAGATCGTGGAGGGCCAGCGCTACCCGCTCGTTGTCTTCTTGCACGGCATCGGTGAACGAGGAAGCGACAACGAACTCCAGAAGGAGCACTTCCCAAGACGCATGGCCGCCGCGGCGTATTCCAAGCGCTTCCCGTGTTTCGTCCTGGCTCCCCAATGTCCCAAGGACCAGCGTTGGGCAAACGTCCGCACGTTGGAGAGTGGCCGAAGGATCCAAGAACCTGAACCCACGGGAGCCATGCAGGGGGCGATCGCGGCCTTGGCTGAGGTGGTCCGTACGCAGCCCGTCGACATGCAACGCATCGCTCTGACAGGCCTGTCCATGGGAGGCTCCGGTGCCTGGGATCTGGCCACACGTCACCCGGGCTGGTTCTCCGCAGCAGCCCCGGTTTGCGGCGGAGGAGATCCCGAGACCGTCGTCCGTCTGGCCGGCCTCCCAGTCATGGTGTGGCACGGTGCGAAGGACACGGTCGTCCCCACCAGACGCTCTCGCGAGATGGTCGAGGCCCTACGCAAATTGAAGCACCCGGTGGAGTACACGGAGTTGCCCGGAGTCCACCACGACGCCTGGAACCACGCCTATGCCCCGGATGGCTGCCTGGAGAACCTGATCGGGGCTCGCCGCGACCCCGAGAGTATCCAGGTGGAAACGGCCCGACTCCTGGCAAGGGCCCTCGCTCCCGACGAGCGCGTCGCATTCTTGGGNGANTCCATCACCCAGGCAGGCAATCGGTCNGGNGGTTACGTCGACCGTATCCGGGCCGTGCTCAAAGAGGAGCGCCCCGACGTAGGNGTCATCCCTGCTGGAATCAGCGGCCACAAGGTCCCCGACCTGCTCAGGCGCTTCGAGGCGGACGTAATCGAGAAGGGCGCGACCCTCGTGTTCATCTATATCGGCATCAACGACGTCTGGCACTCCCAGAGCGGAAAGGGCACATCGCCCGAGGATTTTGAGAGTGGCCTGCACCAGTTGATCGACACCTTGGAAGCCTCCGGAGCCCAAGTTGTCCTGGCCACTCCCAGCGTGATCGGGGAGAAGCCGGCTGGAGAGAACAACCTGGACGCGATGCTCGAATCCTATGCGGCCATTTCGCGCCGGGTAGCCGCGACGCAAGGGGTCACGCTGTGTGATCTGCACACGGCCTTCGACAGCCACCTGAAGATCTTCAACCCCACGGACCTGGCCAAGTCGGTGCTCACCAGCGATGGAGTCCACCTGAACGCTGCGGGGAACGTCTTCTTGGCCACCGAGGCCGCTCGAGCTCTGCGTCAGGCCGCCCTGGCTCGGGACTAGGGGCCCGGGCAAACCCCAAGCTTGTGCCGGGCAGATCCATGCTCCTGGACCACCCGCGACCGGGGCGTTGACGGCCAAGACACGAATATCAGTGATCTGACCGGGGTATTCTCGGAGAACAGCGGGCACTCGAATACCCAGAGTTGCCACTAGGCCGAGCCCCTCTCGAGCCCCCATCTCCCTGAATCTGGAAGGACCAACGTTCGAGCCTTGGAATCGTGCGATTGCAAGAACGGCCTACACGCAAGTATGATGCCCGACCTCGCACCTCAGCTCGTTTCGGTTGCCACGTGCCAGCCCCTCGCTATGGGCACGAGTGGGCTCAACACCATCCATGGTGAATCAGGCGAGTGCTCGTGAGACCAGAAACATGACCGATCCTTCCACACCTCAGCAGCCCAGCTGCCTCGACGAGCAGTTGAAATCCAGGGTGGCAGACGCACTCCTCGCACAGACCGAGGTCCTCGTCATCGTGCTCGACAGGAAAGGCAACCCGATCTTGTTCAACCCAGCATGTGAGCGGCTGAGCGGCTACACGCTGGACGATTTCTCCACTCGCCCGTTCTGGGATGTGTTGCTCCCAGAGGATGATGTTGATGCTGTCCGGAAGATCTATGAGGATTCGAACGCTGATCGCTACCCCAACCAGAAAGTCACGAACTGGATCACCAAGAGCGGCTCGCAAGCCGTGATCGCCTGGTCCCACTCGGTGATCCTCGACGGGGACGGAGGAATAGAGTTGAGGATCGGAATGGGAGTCGACATCACCGAGCGATTCAGGGCGGCTGAGAGGGTCGCGAACTCAGAGGCTCAGCTTGAGTCACTACGTCGATCCGCTGGCGATGCGATTGTCGGGGGGAGTAGCGACGGGAACATCAACAGTTGGAACCGTGCCGCGGCACACCTCTTTGGGTACGCCCAGGAGGAGGTGATCGGTAGGCCGATCACTATGCTCATTCCGGATTCCCTCAGGAATAGGCATCTGAACGCGTTTGGATCCCTCCTCTCCGGCAATGCAGCTCAAATCACTCCAAAACCTATAGAGGTTTCCGCCCTGCACAAGGATGGCAGGGAGTTCCCTGTGCAACTCTCCCTCGGGTGTTGGGCCTCGGGAGATGGTCTTTCTCTTGTGGCCATCATGCGCGATCTTTCTGATGCAAAGGCGGCAGAAGCGCGGCAGGCAGAGTTGCAAGCTCAACTGGAAAAGACGCTCACCAAGGTCATCGCTGGGTTCATACCGATCTGCAGCCACTGCAAGAGCATCCGGGACGAGGGAGATAATTGGGCCCCTCTCGAGGAGTTCATCCATGAGCGTTCCGACGTCACGCTGAGCCACGGTATATGCCCAAGCTGTCTCAAGGCCCATTACCCGGATTGGGCAGAAGACTAGGGCGCCGCAGGCTCAGCGCATCAGATCCAGCAGTGCGTCGCCGAACGCGTGGCCCATGCGATTGAACCAGATGGCGCTGCCCAGGTAGTGGTAGGCATGGTCGGAGCCGACCTTCTCCCACTCCTCCACGTTATCGCGCCAGGTTGGATAGAGGGCCTCGGCAGCCTTGTCGACCAACACATCCGTGCGCACGGCTCGTACGTTTCCGCGGAACTCGCTCACCTTCTCCATGGCAAGTTGCGCCTCTTGGATGGCGAGCATGGGTCCCTTGGCAGGCTTGGACTGGTTCTGCCCCATCACCCCGATCACGAATGGCAACTTGGGGGCCTTCAATTCCCGCCGCACGTCCTTGATGAAGTGCTCCATGTTCGAGGCGTACTCCACTTCGGCGCCCTCGTATTGGTCATTCCAGCCCTGAAACCAGACGAAGCCTGCGAGTTCGGGAGACTTGCCCTTCAACGCCGGAAACAGGGAGTCCATCTCGGCGAGAGTGCTCTGCACTTCCTTCATCATGTTGCGGTAGGAGCTGCCGTACTCCCCGCGGATGCCCTCCAAAGTCGGCATGGGGTCATCGCGGTTGTTCTTCTCGTTGTTCTTCTGGGTCCTCTCGGTCTTCTTCACAAGCTCGGCCTGGATGCGCTCCTCGGGAATGCCGGCACTCGGTGACCGGAACAGCTTGAACAGCGAGTGTCCGCCCCAGGCCGGCTTGATCAAAAGTACAGGCTCGTCAAATGCGTCTCCCAGGACAGTCCCGAGCTCAAGCTCCACGCCTGTCCGGTTTGGTGAGCCGTAGCCGATGGTCAGCCCACCGTGGCGGTTCAGGTACTTGATGAAGACATCATCGCGGGTGATCCACTGGTCGTCCTTGCGCAGGTGCGCGAAGAGATCGGCGGTCTTCTCGTCCTTGGCCTGGTACTCGAGCAGCTTGTTCTGCGCCTTGCCCTCCATGTTTGACTGCCCCGCGAGGATGAAGACCTTGACGCGACCATCCGCCAGAGCGGGACCACTGAGAAGAACGAGGCCCACGAGGAGCCAGGAGAGAATGCGTGTGTTCATGGGGATTGACCTGGGACAGCCTGCTCCCGTACCCGCGTCTCGGGTCCGGTGAGAGGCTCGCCGAGAGGGTAACCCGGGAGCTGAAACGGCAGGGCCACAATCCTGGCCCTGTCTACCCGCGCTGGCCCAGGGCATCGAGGAGGTCCTTGATCTCGGCCTGCAGGTCCGCTTCGGGCCCGACGGTCTCGAGCACTTCGCTCTCGATGTGATCGCGCAGGCGCTTGCGCATGCGGTGCAGGGCGACGCGCAGGGCGCCGGCTTCCATCCCGAGTTGCTCGGCCAGCTGGGCGCGATCGACACCTTCGCCGTCCGCGAGCAGGGCCTCGCGCAGGGCATCGTAGAGCTCGCCCTGGCCGCGCCTCTTGTACTCACCGCCCAGGGACTCAAAAGAGCGCTCCATCACGGTCTGGGCCCACTGCCGATCGAAGAGGTCTTCGGGTTTCTCGTCGCTGACGGGCAGGACGTGGTAGCGGGTCTCGGCCAGGTCCACGTCGATGGAGACGATCGCGTGCCCCCCACCGCGTTTGAGTGCCTGTTTGTGCTTGTAGACGTCGGCCACGTGGTGGTTGAGGGCTCCCAGCAACCAGGAACGGAAGCGCCCCAGATCGCGATCCGCGCCGCCGAGGCTCTCCCGCTCGATCAGGCTTGTGAAGAGCCCTTGAACCAGGTCGGCAGCCTCTTCCGGCGCACGGCCCGAGCGTCGCAGAAACGCGTACAGCGGGTACCAGTAGCGTGAGCAGAGCTCCTCGAGGGCCGCGCGCCCCTCGGGCGAGTTCTCTCCCCCGGCAAGCTGGACCAGGCTCCAGCGGGTGGAGGCGAAGCGCGATTCGGTCATGGCCCTATCCTAGTGCAAAGGCGCACCGGCGGCACCAAAGAGGACCGCCCCTCTTCCCGCGAGGAGAAGAGAGGCGGCCCAGCGAAGACTCCCACACCCTGGGAGACCATCAGTCGATGATGTACCTCATGCTCGGATCGCCGAAGAGATTCATGCCAAGGAGGTTCTGGGCTTTCAGAGGGGATAACAACAAGCCAGCACCGGAGTTGTCACCACGCCTGCGGACCTTGGCCAAGGCGACTCCAAGCCTGCAGCCACTTGCGAGGTGCATAGCCAGTGAATAGGCGAG
>PBIX01000035.1 GCA_002720975.1 Planctomycetota bacterium
CTGAGGAAAGGCGACACTGGGCAAAGGTGGTGGTAGAGGCGGTGGTTGATGGAGCTGTGGGCAAGTCGGTCACATCTCAAGGAACTGCCCGAAGAAGAAGTCCCTCAAGGCGATCGAGGACGGCGGCATGAGCATGCCAAGCTTCGGAGGAGTCATCGCCACGGTCGTCGACACGGAGGGTTTTCAGCTGGCCCGCCGCACATGCAGGCCTATGCCGAGAGGCGCGATTTTGGGCGATTTCGTCATCCCCGTGAAGAACTCCTTCAAGAAGTTGAGCATCGAGGCGGAGAACAACGAGCGTTCGAGCACCGGTCATGCGAAGGCGACGTCGCCACCGACAACGACGAGTGCCCGCGCTACTTTCCCTGAGATTTCGTCCTCTTCATCTCCCTCCACGGCTACTTCTTCGAGTACATCGCGGACTCCGGCGACGGCCAGACCACGGGCGACGACGGCTTCCACCTCACCCTCTGCGGCGACCTCTTCATCTTCCTCCACGGCTACTTCTTCGACCACATCGCGAACTTCGACCACGCGTACCCCGTCGGCTGGCCCGGCCCCGGCCAGCGCTGCCGCCGAAGAGAGACGAGCTGCACGGGAATGGGAGGCTATGAAGGCCAACAGTCCCGAAGCCCGTGCTGAGATGCGGCGCCGTGAGGCCCAGGCGCAAGTACCTGCCATGACCTCTGATGTGGGGTCCCGGGCGCGGTCGCGCGTCCCGGCTGATGATGGCAGCGTCGCCGAAACCTCACGCGCCGCACAGCCATCCACGACGGCGCGGATTGAGGAATTCTGCCACGCCTGCGGGCAAATCTCTGTGTGCAGCATTCCTCAGAAGTGCCCTCGATGCGGCTGTCGCAACGCGATGTCCATCGCCGACGCCGAAGCTCGAGCATGGGCTACCAGCAGGGGAACACTCGATGCCAAGCATCCTGCTGCAGTGCAACCTCGAAGACGGCCGCTACTCACCGCTGACGACGAGGAAACCGTACGCGAGATCCGCGGAGGCATCATGGACATCAACAGCGACTCCAACGGCAACCCCGACGGCGACAAGTTGCACCTGATCGTCGAGGAGGATGAGGACATTCTGGCCACCGCGAACGCTACCGAGGTTCGCATCAGGCCAGCAATGGACAGCGGCGCAGTAGCCAACGTCATCCATCCTGCCGACCTCCCTGCCGGCGTCGTCCCGTCTGGAAACCCGCAGGGCAAGCACTTCGTGGGCGCGAACAATTCCGAGATCAAGCGGTACGGCCACTGCAACACGGTGCTCAAGGGCGAGGCGCTGCTCAAGGACGTGACCTGCGGGTGGCAGGTCGCCGAGGTCACGAGGCCGCTCAACTCGGTCAGCCAAGTGTGTGGACCGCCGGAAGGGAGAGGAGAACAGGACGTCCTGTTCAACAACCGCAAATGCGTGGTCGTCCCTCCCGGCATTGTGGACGAAATCCTGAAGAAAGTCACACCTGTGGCGCAGTATGATCGGGAAGGAGGTCTCTACCTCGCTGATCTAGTGGTATCGGGTTTTGCCCGGCAGGGCGCCGGTCGGTAGGCCTCGTGCCGCCGGTCCCGCGACCTATAAGCCCGTGCCCACACCGTGACGCCGCCAGCGCCACGGCCGTCGGTAGGTGGCTGTGCAGGCTGATGGCCCCACTTGAGGATGCAGAAGAAGGCGAGGTCAACATCGAGGAGGACTCCGACGACGTCGAACCGTTGAGGAGCGCCCCGAGCCCTAAACTGCCTTCTGCAGACGAGGTGGAGTGCCACAGGTGCACGCACATCCCCTTCCGGTCGTGGTGCAAATGGTGCATATTGGGCCGAGGCCGTGGTGCGCAGCACCGCGGGGCCCAGGAGTCGACCATCGCGTGCGTGGGAGTCGACTACTTTTTCATCACCAGCGGAGGGCTATTCCGCAGAGATGAGCTCGACTACCCACGCGACGTCGAGGGCGAACAGGCCGTCGACGAGGCCCGCCGCAGTGGCCAGATCATCAAGTGCATCATCGTACGCTGCTCTCAGACGAAGTGCCTCTTCGCGCATGCCGTGCCCTACAAGGGCGCAGGCGAGGACGACCTCGTGGCCAACATTGTGGCCGAGGACATCCTGTGGCTCGGCCACGTCGAGCTCATCGTCAAGGCGGACAATGAACCGGCCCTGCAGGCCTTGGTCACGCGTGTCCTCGAGGTCGTGCGCGTGAAAGGCGCCCTCAGCAAGGTCACGCGCGAAGAGCCGGCCAAGTACGACTCCCAGTCCAACGGAGGGACTGAGGTGGGAGTGCGCTTGGTGCGCGGCCTGTTCCGGACGCTCAAGCTCTGCTTAGAGGCCCGCGTCGACCGGTACATCCCCGTGGATCATGCATTGATCCCATGGCTGCTGCAGCACACGTGTCTGCTGCTCAACACGAAGACGCGCGGCCCAGATGGCCTCACGCCTTGGGCCCGAGCTCGAGGACGGCCGTTCGGCCAACGAGTGATAGGATTCGCCGAGTGCATCCTGTACAAGCTGCCCGTGAAGGGTCCAGCAAGCCGGCCCGACGGCAACATGGGCAGGTTGGGTGGCGAGGGCGTGTGCCTAGGGTACAACAGGACCTCGAACACCTACATCGTCGCCACAGAGACCGGCATCACCGCGTCGCGATCGCTGGCACGACGGCCTGAGGCGCACCGTTGGTCGCCCGAGGCCCTCGCCAGGATCAAGATCCGCCCATGGTCCCAGCACGACCGGCCCCAGCCCGAGGTAAGGTTTCAACCTGCAGTGGATGAGCCAGTCGCTCCTCCGGAGACAGCCGCTCCGACCATCGCGAAGCGGCTGCGGATCAACCAGAAGGAGCTTGACGACTACGGCTACACTGAAGGATGTCCGCAATGTGCCCACGCCCAGAGGTATGGGAGGGCACGGCCCGGAGGACAGCACAGCGCTGCGTGCAGAGCGCGTATCGTCGAAGCAATGTCGCAGTCCGATGTAGGCAAAAGGCGCATCGAGGCCCACGAGGAGCGCGTCAACCGCAGCATCGCTGAGCAGATTGAGCATGCCGACAAGCAGAGGACGACCGCTTCTGCTCCTGCTGCTGTCGACGCCTCGCCCGCTTCACGGCCTCTACACGACGAAGGACGCGAAGTCCTCGGCCGAGAACCTCAGCAACACGGGGCACCAGCCCAACCTGTCCTTACACCGGAAAGAGCGCGCGCGTCCGCAGAGGATGCCGAGAGACGACCGCGCGGAGTCGAGGACCACTGGCCACACGTCCCAGGAGGAGAGGTGGGCTACGACAGCCCGACCGCGCCGTCGATCCCGGCGTCAGCGGACCAGGACGCCGAGATGGACAACGACCAGGACGACCAGGGCGATACCGTCATGAGTTTTATCGGCAGCCTCGAGCCGGACGTCGACGACGTTGTCAGCGACATGCTTCTACAGCAGCTTGGCAGCACCGGGCGCAGCCACCGACGGGAGACGCGCCGAGCATGCCGCAGAATCGTGAGCGAGGTATTCTCGCCCCCGAGGGTCACCGCGCTGCTGAAGGAAACTCGTCACCGGCACCTGGTCCCAGGCTTCGCTCTCGACCTGACGGTGATCGACCCGGACGACGGCCAGGCCTGGGACTTCAACGACCCCCTCAAGCGCGAGAAGGCCCGCAGGATGATTCATCGCCAGAAGCCATACCTGCTGATTGGCTCGCCGGAGTGCACCGCCTTCTCCACATGGCAAGCGCTCAATATAGCGCGAAGTGCACGACCAGAACAGCTTCGACGTCAGAAGATCGCGTCCACAGTGCACCTGAAGTTCATGACCGAACTTTACCAGGATCAAGTAGAGGCGGGACGTTACTTCCTCCACGAACATCCAGCCTTCGCAACATCCTGGCAGGAGGAGATGGTTCGAGATCTCTTGGCCGTGCCGTCAGTGGAGCGAGTACAGGCAGATCAGTGCCAGTACGGCGCCGAAGCACAGAGAGGGAGGTTTCGCGGTATGCCGATCATGAAGCCTACCGGCTTTATGACTAACTCTCCTCGAATTCTCCAGGCCTTGTCTCGACGCTGCACCGGCGCCGGCGGCGAGTGTTCACGACGCAGGGGAGGTCGACATACCCTCTGCTCCGGATCCGTCGCGAAAGACGCTGCCAAGTACCCTCGAGAGCTCTGCCGAGCGATCATCAAAGGAGCCACTCAACAGCTGCGTGACGACGGGATGCTGAAGAACGGGTGTTTCGGCATCCAGGTCCCTGATGACGAGGAGGAGATCGCGTCCAACGTCCTCGGCCCAGAGCAGGGTTACAGTGGACGCTACAAAGACGACTTGACTGGCCAGGTGCTTCGCGACGACTGGGTCAAGGAGGCTCGTGCGAAGGAACTGCTGTACTTCCACTCCAAGGGCGTCTGGAGGAAAGTACCCCGCCGCGAAGCTCGCGCACGAACAGGTCGACCTCCCATCTCGGTGAGGTGGGTCGATGTAAACAAGGGCGACGAGCAGAGCCCCAACTACAGATCAAGACTCGTCGCCCGCCAGCTGAAGGCCCTCGACAAGACGGGCCAGTCCTTCTTTGCGCCAGCTCCACCACTTGAAGCTCTGCGAACAGTGCTCAGCCTTGCGATGACCAGGATCGGCGACCACCAGCCGTGTTGGGATCCGACATCGACGCATCGGACCCAATTATCCTTCATCGACATAAAAAGGGCATATTTCAATGCGAAGATTGACCCCAGAGCAGAGCCGACCTTCGTAGAGCTGCCGCCCGAAGACGAACAGCACGGAGAGTTTTGCGCCGAGCTCCTACGCCATATGTACGGCACGCGTATGGCAGCCGACGGGTGGCAGGAAGAATACTCCACGTTGATGGTGCGTCTCGGCTTCAACCAAGGAGTATCCTGTCCTAACGTCTTCTACCACGAAAAGCGCCACATCACTTGCTCAGTGCATGGTGACGACTTTACCTCAAGTGGCCCGGCGACCTCACTGGACTGGTTCGAGCAGGCGGTCAGCGCAGAGTACGAGACGAGCATCGGCCCGCGCTTAGGACCAGGCAAGCACGACGAGAAAGAAGGGCGCGCTCTGAACAGAGTAATTCGATGGTGCAGCGGACACATCGAATACGAGGCCGATCCTCGCCAGGCTGAAAAGCTCATAGCGGAGTGCGGCCTCACCGGCGCCAAAGCAGTGGCCACGCCCGGAGTGAAGGCCACCTTCCACGAGCTTGAGCAGGACACCGACTTACCGCAGCGGCTGCACACGGCCTTCCGAGGAGCCGCAGCGCGGGGCAATTACCTTGCAGCAGACCGCATCGACGGCCAGTACGCTTGCAAGGAAGTTTGCCGTTGGATGTCGAAGCCAACAGCCCACAGCTGGCATGCACTGAAGCGACTCTGCAGGTTCCTGTCCGGAACTCCACGCCTCGTCTACCAGTACCCCCAGCAGTCGGTGGACAGTGTCGATGTCTATACCGACACAGACTGGGCCGGCTGTCCCAGAACACGTAAAAGCACTTCAGGAGGTTGCGTGATGCTGGGACGACATGCCATCAAGCATTGGTCGTCGACACAGAGCAGCATCTCTCTCAGTTCAGGAGAAGCTGAGTTTGCAGGCGTCATTCGTGGCGCCGGGCAGGGCCTTGGTTACCAAGCCCTGCTACGCGACTTCGGGGTGACGGCCCCAGTGCGCGTGTGGACAGACAGCAGCGCGGCGATAGGGATTTGTTCCCGCCAGGGGCTAGGCAAGCTGCGGCACCTAGACACCCACACCCTATGGATCCAGCAAGCGGTGCGCACCGGACGCATCGACTTGCGAAAAATCCTGGGTGAAGAAAATCCAGCAGACTTGCTCACAAAGCATAGTCTGTCGAGACAACGCATGGAGAAGTTGGTGGATCTCCATGGCTGCCGCTACATGGGAGGACGAGCAGAGACGGCGCCGCTGATGCGCGAAGGAGCGTCCACAAGGGCAACGATGGCATCTGAGTCTCGCGACCTGGCCGCGGTCGAGCCGGAGCCGCGCATGCCGCACAACGAGCTCGGTCGAGACGAGCTCGACGCCGCATTCCCTCCCATGACCGCTCCCGAGAACGACCTCCTCGACGACCTCGCCGACGACGACAACGACGCCGTCTACCAGAAGGGCCTCGCGATTGCCAAGGAGATCACTGAGAACATGAAGGCCCATGGGCGACGGCGCCACGCTATGAGCCCAATTACCAGCACCAGCAAGGATCACCGAGAGCACGACCGCGTGACCAGGGACACGCAGTCGAGGCACAGGGGAACACCCGTTACAAGGCATCCTGTGCCCAAGGAGGAGCAGGGCGATCCTCAGGTCCACTCCGTTACTCGTGAATTCACCGATGATCACTCCACGAAGGCGATTGCGGGCTCGACGCCCGATCGCAGGAGGAGTGACAAGTTTAGTGGTCATCGTGATCATCCAAGCTTGGCGATTTGTGCAGTAAAACTATACCGAAACACTGCTGAAAGGCAGAAAAGCCGAGTTTGGCGGGTACCCGCCAAACTCGCATAAATCGACTTTTGCCCTTTTCCAGGAAAGTTTGTGTTGGAGTCTAGGATTCCAGGAACCCTAGACTCATTCTTTTCCAGTTTCTTACACTATGTGGGGAGAGACATCCCGGGAAGGATGCCCACACTCGGTCAGAGGGGGACCCTTGCCAAACCAAGGGTCCCGAGTCACATAGCGAGCCTAGGAGCCCAGTAACTAGTCGTCAGGACTACGTCGCTGTTTTTGGCTCAAGACTCTTTTCTCGCACTTCCGCGAACAAGCGAACAACAACGTCGACAAAAGAAATAAAGCATTTCCCTGCAGAAATCCTTGGAGAATAATGGCTGATTCCGCATTAAACATGGTAGGAAGGAGCAATGGCAATAACGATCCAGCGGCAACAGCAACACAGCTGAGCCTCCCAGCCATGGCGCCTGCTGCAGCTACAGCCGGCACCGTCGACAAGAGCGAATCCGACACCCAGCTCTTCGACATCTCCACCTCGCCGCCCGACAGAAAGAGGCGCGGCCGCTCCGAGACCTCGCAGCCCATCCCGGACGTCACGACGCTGGCGACGGGGCGCCCAGCTGCGCGTCCCAGGACTGGGACGCCTCAGCAGCTTGGCCGACGCCGCGGACGGACTACCCAGGGCGTGGACTGGGGGCAGATGGCGCGTGCAGTCCACCGACGCATCGACGCAGGCCCGAACCCCTCCAACTTCGAGCGGCAGGTCAAGGAGGCCATCGAGGACATCCTGGACCTGCTGGGTCAGCACACCGACCAGCTCAAGGAGCTCGACGACGGCGCGGCGGAGATGGCGAAGCTCGAGCTCCAGGCACGGCAACGTCACGCCGTCATGAAGACCGAGCTCGCCGACGTCCAGGCCCACCTCGACGAGGCCAAGCAGGACATCCACCGCCTCAAGGACGTCGTCNCGCGGCACGAGGGGCACGAGGCCGAGATCCAGCAGGACATCAACCGCCTCAAGGGCGTCGTCACGCGGCACGAGGAGCACGAGTCNGAGGTCCAGCAGTACATCACCGCGCTGGATGGAGAGCGCCCCCGCGAGGGGCAGGCGGTGATGGCGGCCTTCAAGCACCTCGCGAACGACGTCGACCTCCTCAAGAAGCAGACCGCCTCGGGCCTCAACCGCGTCGCTGGCGCGACGATCTCGCCGCAGGACTCCGAGCGCGTCAACGCCATGGAGGCCAAGGTCCACGCGCTCTACCAGCAGCACGAGAACGGCGTCCTCCAGAGTCTCTACGGCGTGGTCGAGCAGCAGGCCCAGCGCATCGCGCACCTTGAGTGCGCAGACACGCGTCCTGCCGAGGCGCCCGGCCTCCACGCGGCGCCGTGCGAGCCCTGCAACAGCGGCTTCGCCGGTACAGGCCAGGAGTGGTGCGGCGGACACTACCACCCGACGGGCCCACCGCCAGCAGGGCAAGCCGGGAGCAGCGGCGATGGACTGCCGCCCTATGTGGCGAGGTCCCAAGGCGGCAATGGCCTCTGCCACTGCGTGCACGTCGAGCAGCTCGACGCGCGTGTCCGCTTCATCGAGCAACGTCCTCACGGCGGAGGAGGAGGAGCAGGACACCACGGAGGACCAGCCGGTCAACGTCCTCCGTTTCTCCCTGGAGCTCGTGAGCCACAGCAAGGAGCTCCACGTGCCGACCGCACCGTGCTCAAGCCCGTTGGACCGCTCGGCCTCCTCGCCACGGACAAGCAGCTCTTCGACGACAAGCTCACCGACAGGGCTGAGTACCGCTTCGACGGCGCGAAGGTCGACGGCGTAGCCTGGAAGAGCAAGCTGGAGCGCTACTTCATGTCCAAGGTGCCGGCTCTCCTCCAGATCCTCGAGTGGACGGAGGGCCANGACCAGGCCGAGGTCACGGAGGACATGCTCAGCGCCGCCCTCAACAGCGTGCACAGCGACATGTCCCTGCACCAGCAGCAGACCCTCAACGCGTCCATCTGGGGCTTCCTGTCCGGATGTCTGTCCGGACCAGCCGAGACGATGTTCAAGAGGGCGAAGAAGCTCAACGGCCTCGATGCATGGCGCAGGGTCATCCGTGTCATCGACAAGGGATTGCCGTTGCGCCTCGAGGAGCTTCGTGCCGAGGTCCGCGTCCTCCACACCAAGAAGATCAAGGACCTGGAGTCAGTGGCCACAGGCATCGCGGAATTCGAGGCCAAGATCGCCGAGTACACCGACGCGGGAGGCACTGGATTTGGCGGCGACTCCGAGATGAAGTCCGACTTGCTCGCCATCCTGCCCGAGCGCCTCAGGGAAGATCTCCTATGGAACGCCTCGGAGCCCCGGCCCTACATCGAGTTCAGGGACATGGTCAGCACCCAGGCCGCACGGATCCTCTTCAATCGCCGGCGCGCAGGGATCCATGGGGTAGACGAGCCGCCTGAACCACGAGAACGACCTCAAGAAGATCAAGGACATGCAGGAGGACTCGGACAGATCACCAGCGTCGAAGAGTTCATCGCCGCGATCAACCGCATGGGCGCCGCCAGGGCGGATAACAGGAGCAGGCCAGCGGCACGCGAGCGGGACCGCAGCCGAGCACCACCACGATCCGCCGCCAATGAGCGCTCACACAAATGTCCCAACTGCAGCCAAGAGCACGACGCTGTGCGGTGTCCACATCCCGCCGTCGCCATTTCGGACCGAAAATGCTGGACGTGCGGCGAGAAGAACCACACCTCGAGGAACTGCCCGAAGAAGAAGTCCCTCAAGGCGATCGAGGACGGCGACATGAGCATGCCAAGCTTCGGAGGAGTCATCGCCACGGTCGTCGACACGGAGGGTTTTCAGCTGGCCCGCCGCACATGCAGGCCTATGCCGAGAGGCGCGATTTTGGGCGATTTCGTCATCCCCGTGAAGAACTCCTTCAAGAAGTTGAGCATCGAGGCGGAGAACAACGAGCGTTCGAGCACCGGTCATGCGAAGGCGACGTCGCCACCGACAACGACGAGTGCCCGCGCTACTTTCCCTGAGATTTCGTCCTCTTCATCTCCCTCCACGGCTACTTCTTCGAGTACATCGCGGACTCCGGCGACGGCCAGACCACGGGCGACGACGGCTTCCACCTCACCCTCTGCGGCGACCTCTTCATCTTCCTCCACGGCTACTTCTTCGACCACATCGCGAACTTCGACCACGCGTACCCCGTCGGCTGGCCCGGCCCCGGCCAGCGCTGCCGCCGAAGAGAGACGAGCTGCACGGGAATGGGAGGCTATGAAGGCCAACAGTCCCGAAGCCCGTGCTGAGATGCGGCGCCGTGAGGCCCAGGCGCAAGTACCTGCCATGACCTCTGATGTGGGGTCCCGGGCGCGGTCGCGCGTCCCGGCTGATGATGGCAGCGTCGCCGAAACCTCACGCGCCGCACAGCCATCCACGACGGCGCGGATTGAGGAATTCTGCCACGCCTGCGGGCAAATCTCTGTGTGCAGCATTCCTCAGAAGTGCCCTCGATGCGGCTGTCGCAACGCGATGTCCATCGCCGACGCCGAAGCTCGAGCATGGGCTACCAGCAGGGGAACACTCGATGCCAAGCATCCTGCTGCAGTGCAACCTCGAAGACGGCCGCTACTCACCGCTGACGACGAGGAAACCGTACGCGAGATCCGCGGAGGCATCATGGACATCAACAGCGACTCCAACGGCAACCCCGACGGCGACAAGTTGCACCTGATCGTCGAGGAGGATGAGGACATTCTGGCCACCGCGAACGCTACCGAGGTTCGCATCAGGCCAGCAATGGACAGCGGCGCAGTAGCCAACGTCATCCATCCTGCCGACCTCCCTGCCGGCGTCGTCCCGTCTGGAAACCCGCAGGGCAAGCACTTCGTGGGCGCGAACAATTCCGAGATCAAGCGGTACGGCCACTGCAACACGGTGCTCAAGGGCGAGGCGCTGCTCAAGGACGTGACCTGCGGGTGGCAGGTCGCCGAGGTCACGAGGCCGCTCAACTCGGTCAGCCAAGTGTGTGGACCGCCGGAAGGGAGAGGAGAACAGGACGTCCTGTTCAACAACCGCAAATGCGTGGTCGTCCCTCCCGGCATTGTGGACGAAATCCTGAAGAAAGTCACACCTGTGGCGCAGTATGATCGGGAAGGAGGTCTCTACCTCGCTGATCTAGTGGTATCGGGTTTTGCCCGGCAGGGCGCCGGTCGGTAGGCCTCGTGCCGCCGGTCCCGCGACCTATAAGCCCGTGCCCACACCGTGACGCCGCCAGCGCCACGGCCGTCGGTAGGTGGCTGTGCAGGCTGATGGCCCCACTTGAGGATGCAGAAGAAGGCGAGGTCAACATCGAGGAGGACTCCGACGACGTCGAACCGTTGAGGAGCGCCCCGAGCCCTAAACTGCCTTCTGCAGACGAGGTGGAGTGCCACAGGTGCACGCACATCCCCTTCCGGTCGTGGTGCAAATGGTGCATATTGGGCCGAGGCCGTGGTGCGCAGCACCGCGGGGCCCAGGAGTCGACCATCGCATGCGTGGGAGTCGACTACTTTTTCATCACCAGCGGAGGGCTATTCCGCAGAGATGAGCTCGACTACCCACGCGACGTCGAGGGCGAACAGGCCGTCGACGAGGCCCGCCGCAGTGGCCAGATCATCAAGTGCATCATCGTACGCTGCTCTCAGACGAAGTGCCTCTTCGCGCATGCCGTGCCCTACAAGGGCGCAGGCGAGGACGACCTCGTGGCCAACATTGTGGCCGAGGACATCCTGTGGCTCGGCCACGTCGAGCTCATCGTCAAGGCGGACAATGAACCGGCCCTGCAGGCCTTGGTCACGCGTGTCCTCGAGGTCGTGCGCGTGAAAGGCGCCCTCAGCAAGGTCACGCGCGAAGAGCCGGCCAAGTACGACTCCCAGTCCAACGGAGGGACTGAGGTGGGAGTGCGCTTGGTGCGCGGCCTGTTCCGGACGCTCAAGCTCTGCTTAGAGGCCCGCGTCGACCGGTACATCCCCGTGGATCATGCATTGATCCCATGGCTGCTGCAGCACACGTGTCTGCTGCTCAACACGAAGACGCGCGGCCCCGATGGCCTCACGCCTTGGGCCCGAGCTCGAGGACGGCCGTTCGGCCAACGAGTGATAGGATTCGCCGAGTGCATCCTGTACAAGCTGCCCGTGAAGGGTCCAGCAAGCCGGCCCGACGGCAACATGGGCAGGTTGGGCGGCGAGGGCGTGTGCCTAGGGTACAACAGGACCTCGAACACCTACATCGTCGCCACAGAGACCGGCATCACCGCGTCGCGATCGCTGGCACGACGGCCTGAGGCGCACCGTTGGTCGCCCGAGGCCCTCGCCAGGATCAAGATCCGCCCATGGTCCCAGCACGACCGGCCCCAGCCCGAGGTAAGGTTTCAACCTGCAGTGGATGAGCCAGTCGCTCCTCCGGAGACAGCCGCTCCGACCATCGCGAAGCGGCTGCGGATCAACCAGAAGGAGCTTGACGACTACGGCTACACTGAAGGATGTCCGCAATGTGCCCACGCCCAGAGGTATGGGAGGGCACGGCCCGGAGGACAGCACAGCGCTGCGTGCAGAGCGCGTATCGTCGAAGCAATGTCGCAGTCCGATGTAGGCAAAAGGCGCATCGAGGCCCACGAGGAGCGCGTCAACCGCAGCATCGCTGAGCAGATTGAGCATGCCGACAAGCAGAGGACGACCGCTTCTGCTCCTGCTGCTGTCGACGCCTCGCCCGCTTCACGGCCTCTACACGACGAAGGACGCGAAGTCCTCGGCCGAGAACCTCAGCAACACGGGGCACCAGCCCAACCTGTCCTTACACCGGAAAGAGCGCGCGCGTCCGCAGAGGATGCCGAGAGACGACCGCGCGGAGTCGAGGACCACTGGCCACACGTCCCAGGAGGAGAGGTGGGCTACGACAGCCCGACCGCGCCGTCGATCCCGGCGTCAGCGGACCAGGACGCCGAGATGGACAACGACCAGGACGACCAGGGCGATACCGTCATGAGTTTTATCGGCAGCCTCGAGCCGGACGTCGACGACGTTGTCAGCGACATGCTTCTACAGCAGCTTGGCAGCACCGGGCGCAGCCACCGACGGGAGACGCGCCGAGCATGCCGCAGAATCGTGAGCGAGGTATTCTCGCCCCCGAGGGTCACCGCGCTGCTGAAGGAAACTCGTCACCGGCACCTGGTCCCAGGCTTCGCTCTCGACCTGACGGTGATCGACCCGGACGACGGCCAGGCCTGGGACTTCAACGACCCCCTCAAGCGCGAGAAGGCCCGCAGGATGATTCATCGCCAGAAGCCATACCTGCTGATTGGCTCGCCGGAGTGCACCGCCTTCTCCACATGGCAAGCGCTCAATATAGCGCGAAGTGCACGACCAGAACAGCTTCGACGTCAGAAGATCGCGTCCACAGTGCACCTGAAGTTCATGACCGAACTTTACCAGGATCAAGTAGAGGCGGGACGTTACTTCCTCCACGAACATCCAGCCTTCGCAACATCCTGGCAGGAGGAGATGGTTCGAGATCTCTTGGCCGTGCCGTCAGTGGAGCGAGTACAGGCAGATCAGTGCCAGTACGGCGCCGAAGCACAGAGAGGGAGGTTTCGCGGTATGCCGATCATGAAGCCTACCGGCTTTATGACTAACTCTCCTCGAATTCTCCAGGCCTTGTCTCGACGCTGCACCGGCGCCGGCGGCGAGTGTTCACGACGCAGGGGAGGTCGACATACCCTCTGCTCCGGATCCGTCGCGAAAGACGCTGCCAAGTACCCTCGAGAGCTCTGCCGAGCGATCATCAAAGGAGCCACTCAACAGCTGCGTGACGACGGGATGCTGAAGAACGGGTGTTTCGGCATCCAGGTCCCTGATGACGAGGAGGAGATCGCGTCCAACGTCCTCGGCCCAGAGCAGGGCTACAGTGGACGCTACAAGGACGACTTGACTGGCCAGGTGCTCCGCGACGACTGGGTCAAGGAGGCTCGCGCGAAGGAACTGCTGTACTTCCACTCCAAGGGCGTCTGGAGGAAAGTGCCCCGCCACGAAGCTCGCGCACGAACAGGTCGACCTCCCATCTCGGTGAGGTGGGTCGATGTAAACAAGGGCGACGAGCAGAGCCCCAACTACAGATCAAGACTCGTCGCCCGCCAGCTGAAGGCCCTCGACAAGACGGGCCAGTCCTTCTTTGCGCCAGCTCCACCACTTGAAGCTCTGCGAACAGTGCTCAGCCTTGCGATGACCAGGATCGGCGACCACCAGCCGTGTTGGGATCCGACATCGACGCATCGGACCCAATTATCCTTCATCGACATAAAAAGGGCATATTTCAATGCGAAGATTGACCCCAGAGCAGAGCCGACCTTCGTAGAGCTGCCGCCCGAAGACGAACAGCACGGAGAATTTTGCGCCGAGCTCCTACGCCATATGTACGGCACGCGTATGGCAGCCGACGGGTGGCAGGAAGAATACTCCACGTTGATGGTGCGTCTCGGCTTCAACCAAGGAGTATCCTGTCCTAACGTCTTCTACCACGAAAAGCGCCACATCACTTGCTCAGTGCATGGTGACGACTTTACCTCAAGTGGCCCGGCGACCTCACTGGACTGGTTCGAGCAGGCGGTCAGCGCAGAGTACGAGACGAGCATCGGCCCGCGCTTAGGACCAGGCAAGCACGACGAGAAAGAAGGGCGCGCTCTGAACAGAGTAATTCGATGGTGCAGCGGACACATCGAATACGAGGCCGATCCTCGCCAGGCTGAAAAGCTCATAGCGGAGTGCGGCCTCACCGGCGCCAAAGCAGTGGCCACGCCCGGAGTGAAGGCCACCTTCCGCGAGCTTGAGCAGGACACCGACTTACCGCAGCGGCTGCACACGGCCTTCCGAGGAGCCGCAGCGCGGGGCAATTACCTTGCAGCAGACCGCATCGACGGCCAGTACGCTTGCAAGGAAGTTTGCCGTTGGATGTCGAAGCCAACAGCCCACAGCTGGCATGCACTGAAGCGACTCTGCAGGTTCCTGTCCGGAACTCCACGCCTCGTCTACCAGTACCCCCAGCAGTCGGTGGACAGTGTCGATGTCTATACCGACACAGACTGGGCCGGCTGTCCCAGAACACGTAAAAGCACTTCAGGAGGTTGCGTGATGCTGGGACGACATGCCATCAAGCATTGGTCGTCGACACAGAGCAGCATCTCTCTCAGTTCAGGAGAAGCTGAGTTTGCAGGCGTCATTCGTGGCGCCGGGCAGGGCCTTGGTTACCAAGCCCTGCTACGCGACTTCGGGGTGACGGCCCCAGTGCGCGTGTGGACAGACAGCAGCGCGGCGATAGGGATTTGTTCCCGCCAGGGGCTAGGCAAGCTGCGGCACCTAGACACCCACACCCTATGGATCCAGCAAGCGGTGCGCACCGGACGCATCGACTTGCGAAAAATCCTGGGTGAAGAAAATCCAGCAGACTTGCTCACAAAGCATAGTCTGTCGAGACAACGCATGGAGAAGTTGGTGGATCTCCATGGCTGCCGCTACATGGGAGGACGAGCAGAGACGGCGCCGCTGATGCGCGAAGGAGCGTCCACAAGGGCAACGATGGCATCTGAGTCTCGCGACCTGGCCGCGGTCGAGCCGGAGCCGCGCATGCCGCACAACGAGCTCGGTCGAGACGAGCTCGACGCCGCATTCCCTCCCATGACCGCTCCCGAGAACGACCTCCTCGACGACCTCGCCGACGACGACAACGACGCCGTCTACCAGAAGGGCCTCGCGATTGCCAAGGAGATCACTGAGAACATGAAGGCCCATGGGCGACGGCGCCACGCTATGAGCCCAATTACCAGCACCAGCAAGGATCACCGAGAGCACGACCGCGTGACCAGGGACACGCAGTCGAGGCACAGGGGAACACCCGTTACAAGGCATCCTGTGCCCAAGGAGGAGCAGGGCGATCCTCAGGTCCACTCCGTTACTCGTGAATTCACCGATGATCACTCCACGAAGGCGATTGCGGGCTCGACGCCCGATCGCAGGAGGAGTGACAAGTTTAGTGGTCATCGTGATCATCCAAGCTTGACAATCAGACAATTTAACGCCGTGAAGGTGCACACCTAAATGCCCCTTTTCCAGGAAAGTTTGTGTTGGA
>PBIX01000001.1 GCA_002720975.1 Planctomycetota bacterium
GTGGAGATGACGCGGTCGAAGCGTGAGGCCTTGCGTGCATCGAGGAACACGAGGGAGTCAAGCGGTGTTCGTCGTCCCTCACCTCCTACGAGCCTCTCCGTAGAAGACGCTCGCGCAGACGTCGAAGCCTTCGCTGCGGGGCTCAAGGATCAGTTCGCTTACTTGGGGCTCGGCGAGGTAGACCTCGACCGTGAGTTGGCTCAGATACGTGACGGCCTGGCCGGAGGCCCAGTCGACATCTTGAACCTGCGCCTCGAGCTGCATCGACTCCTCATGCGCTTTGGGGACGGCCATGCACAGGTTCGCTCGAATCTCCCCCTCGGTGAGCCTGGTGACAAGTACCTGCCTTTCTTGCTCGTCGAGTCCTCTGCAGGCGTGGTCGCCGTGCTGCCGGATCGCTCAGCCCTGGTCGAGCCGGACGCGCCGATCGTCCTGGCGATCGACGGCAAGACGATGGAAGAGTGGGTTGAGCTGGCGCGACCCTACGTCGCGAACGGCAGCTCGCAGCTTGTCCGCCGTCGCGCCCTCGGCGACATGCGTGAGATCGATTGGGTGCGTCGCGTCCTCGGGGAAGAGACCGGCGCGCCGCTCACAGTGACGTTCTCGACGGTGGATGGGAGCCAGACGGTCGAACGAGAGCTCGAGCTCTCCTCGCGCCGACCCACCTACGGCCCCTGGCCGCGCTCCCAGAGCACGATCCTCGAGGGCGACATCGGCTATCTGCGCATCCTCCAGATGGACGGTGATGTCGACTCCTTGCACGAGGCGATGGAAGAGTTCGCCGACACCAAGGGGCTCATCGTCGACGTGCGCGGCAACGGCGGCGGGACGCGCGAGCTCCTGCTCGCGCTGGGGGGGTACTTGATTGGCCCCAAGGAGCCCGCGGTCGTGGGCAACATCGCGCAGTACCGCCTCTCGTTGCGCTTTGATGAGGATCACTTGGAGGCCCGCTATATGCACCGGGCCGACTGGAGCGGTTGGAATGATCGGCAGCGCGAGGCGATCGAAGCGGCGGCCGTAGCCTTCAAGCCGGAGTGGCAGCCAGTCGGCGAATTCAGTGCCTGGCACTACCTCGTCCTCGACCGCACGGGGCACGCCGCTGAGTACTTCTACGACAGGCCGGTCGTGGTGCTCTCCGACTCCGGCTGCTTCAGCGCGACGGACATCTTCCTCGGCGCCCTCGAGCTCTTGCCTCGCGTGACGCTGCTCGGCGCCGCGAGCTCAGGAGGCAGCGCGCGCTCGCAGTCCTTCCGGCTACCCAAGACAGGACTTGAGGTGCGCTGCGCCTCGATGGCTTCCTTCCGACCGGACGGTCGGCTCTACGATGGTCGCGGCGTCGAGGTCGACGTCGAGGTACTCCCTGCCCCCGGGGATTTCTTGCACGCTGGTGGGGACGCTCAGCTCAAGGCCGCGCTTGAGCGGTTCTAGGGATGTGCAAGAGCTGGGATTCTGCTCGTCGGGCTCACAATCCGGAGGTCGCAGGTTCGAATCCTGCCCCCGCGACACCTGGGTGTCTCACCGGACCCGGTCGTACTCCACGTTCACGGCCTTCTTCTTCCAGCGCTTGAGTGCTGCCTTCAGCGCCTCGTCCGACTCGGGGAAGCGACCCAGGTCGTTCGTCTCGACGATCCAGCGGTCGAGCAGCGTGCGCATCTCACCAAGGGCCTGGGCGTGGCGGGGGGAGTGGACGAGGTTCACGGTCTCGTGCGGGTCGGCCTCGAGGTCGTAAAGCTCCTCGGCCGGGCGGTCCGGGCTCGCGAAGGCGGCTTGCACCTCGTTCAACTGGCCGTCGGCGTAGAGCTGGCGATAGGTCTCGAGTGCCGGCCGGCCGTCGCGGTACTGGGGCTGCAGGTACGGGCGGTCGGTCATGAAATTGCGCAGGTACTTGTAGCGCTTCGTCACGACGGCCCGGATGCGGTCGATGGTGTAGTCGCAGCGGTCGCGCGCCGCGACGAAGTGGTCGCGCGTGTAGCCAGGCGAGAAGATGTCGCGCCCCTGCATGTGCGTTGGGAGGTTGACCCCGGCCAGCGCGAGGGTCGTGGCGGAGAGATCGATCCCGCTGACGATGTCGTCGCGCACCTCGCCCTCGGGGATCCCCGGCCCGGCGATGATGCAGGGGACACGGATGCCGCCTTCATACAGGAACTGCTTGTGTCGCATGAGCGACATCCCATGGTCCGAGAAGAAGACGATGACCGTGTTCTCGTACAGCCCGGCATCCTTCAGGGCCTCGACGATGCGTCCCACCTCCGCGTCGAGGTTCAGGATCGTGTCGTAGTGGTTCGCGATCGCCTCGCGGATATCGGGGTGGTCGGGGTAGTAGGGCGGGACCGGGACGACCGCGCGGTCGACCACCTTCTTCGCGCGCGCCTTGCCGCCGGCGAGCTGGATCTGACCGAAGAACGGCCGCTCGTCGGTTCGCGAGTTCCAGTAGCGCCCTTCGGGCGCGTCGCGGAACCCCATCTTGCCCTGGTGATGGTCGTAGAGCTGGTCGATGTCGTAGACGAAGTTGTAGTGCAGCTTCCCCTCGTTGAACGTGTGGTACCTCGCAAGCCGCAGGATCTCGGGGATCGTTCGTACACCGAGGTAGTTGGGATCCCACTCGTCCATCTCGATGCCGCGCCAGACCTCGAACGAGCTGTAGTGCTGGTGTGCACCGATGCTCGTCTGGTGCATCCCGGTGATGATGGCGGAGCGCGTCGGGCTGCAGACTCCGGCTGGCATGTAGGCCCGCGTGAAGCGTGTCCCGCGCGCAGCGAGCGCGTCGATGTTCGGCGTCTCGACAACCTCGTCGCCGTAGCAGGACATCCAGTCGTTGGTGTCCTCGACGTAGATCCACAGCACGTTGCGGCGCGAGGTGTCGGTGGGGAGCGAATCGGCAGGAAGTTGCGCGGCTGCGGGTGCCGTGAGGGCGATGAGCAAGAGCAGGGCATGGGCGTACATTCCCCGACTCTAGACGCAAGCCCCGATCAAGCAAGCAGCAAGTCCTGGGAGGTCGGTGCGGCACCCGGCGCAGGGCTACCTTGCCCGAGCTAAAGAGGTCGCCGTGCTGGCGCTGTCCTGCCTGTTGGGGGGCTATTCTTCCCCAGCCGAGCCATGCCGCCCCGCTACCACTTGCCAGAGAGGACCGCGCCCATCGCGGCTCTGTCTCCTTCCTTGTTGGGTGGCATGGGATCCGCCGTCCCTTCCTTCTCCCCAGCGGGTGGACCGTGCGGCAGATCGGGCAGATCCAGTACCTGTCCCTGGGCCAGCAGTCGCTTGCGCAGCTTCGGATACGGGAGGTCCTGCACCGCCACGTTCTCTTCGGCCGCCAGTGCGGCGGCGATGCCGGCGCTTTGGCCAAGGATCATCCAGGTCGGTTCCACACGGATGGAGCAGATCACGACATGCGTGCTCGAGAGAGCGACCGGGACGAGCAGGTTCTCGCACTCGCCGGACTTGGGCAGGATCGCGCGATACGGAACGTGATAGGGGTAACCGTGGCGGCGCCCCTGCATCCGCACGGGGAAGATCGTGCCCTCGTTGATGACACCTCCGCCCTTCAGCGCGACACGCTGGCAGTCGTGCGAGTCGATCGGGAACGACGAGACCACGATGGCGTCGTCCTTCTCCGGATTCTCCAGGATGTCCTTCTGGCTGAGGACGTAGGTGCCTCGCATGCGTCGACCTTGGCGCACGTAGAGCGCGGGTGAGAAGTGCTCGGAGTCCGGGAACTCGTCCTTGCACAGGCCAAGCGCGGCGTACTTCCCCCGCGTTCCCTCGGGCACGGCGGAGTCCGTCGTGAGAAAGCGGTAGAGTTCCAGCGTGTACTGCCGGTGCGCCTCCCAGATCGCGGCGCGCCCCGCTTCATCCGCTTCGCTCCAGCCGTTGCCGCCGCCGACCAGGCCCAGGGAGAATTGTCCGCCGATGGAGTTGTTGCCGTCGAATTTTCCGCCGGGAAGCGGATAGAGGTCCCACCCCAGCCTTGCGCCCTCCGACTTCGCATAGCGGCGCATGACCTCAAAGCGAGCCGGGTCGTAGTCCGCGGGTTCGGGGAAGGGCACGCGCTTTTCGGGGTTCGAGGTCAAGCAGAGCCGAAAGCTGTAGACCATCACCTTGTCGTCGCCTGCTTCCTCGGGTCCCGCATCCGTGGTGGTGATCAGTGGCAGCACTTCGCCGCCAGCGTCGAAGCCGTCGATGCCCATCTTCTTCTTCGGGTAGCGCTTGCCGGCCAGGGACTCGTCGAATTCTGAGCGGCTTTCTCGACCGATAGTCCAGCGGACACCCGCCGCGGCCAGCAGGTCACCCTCATAGGTCGCGTCGATGAAGACCTTGGCGGTAAACGTGCCCTCGCTGGTGACGAGGGTGGTGATGCGCGTCCCCTCTCTCGTCACGGACCGCAGCGATTGCTGGCACAGGACCTGGACCTTGGCTTCGTCCAGCATCCGACCCGTCACGCGGGCGGCCACATGCGGTTCGTAGGTCCACTGGGCATGATCCTTGACGCTCACCTTGTAGGGCAGCTCGACTCCGCGGGATGCGTAGTCCTTCTCGATACGGGTGTGCCACTCATCGAACAGACCCATCATTGTGCTGCGGACGGTCTGGTTCGAGTCGCTGAAGCTGAGGCCGCCGGTGGCCACGCCACCGACGTGACTCGTCGGCTCCAGCAGGATGACCGAGGCCCCTTCCCGCGCCGCCGCAATCGCGGCACAGAAGCCGGCGGGTGTGGCTCCGTAGACGACGACGTCTGGGTCGGTGGCCTCCCGTTCCCCAGGCTCATAGGCGCACAGTGTGGTGGGGAGAACGACCAGGAGACCGACGATCCAGGACCGGCTCACGAGCTCTCCAGCAATTGCAGCATGCCTCGGCCGAGAAGATCCAAGTAAGAATCCCATGCTCAACTCCGAGTGACGTAAGCGAAGTAAGCCCCACGGGTCTTTCCGTTCGGCAGGGTGAACCAGGTCTGCAGAGTGGTCGGGCCCGCCTTCAGGTCCACGGTAAAGGTCACTTGGGTGTCCGTCACCAGCACCTCGCAAGCCTCTTCGATCCCCGCGATCGCGATCTTCGCCTCGACCGCCTCAAGCCCCTGGTCGAGGTGTCGGGGCCAACGCCGCAGCTCGATCTCATAACGCCCGGCCTGGCAGACGTTCACGAACCAGAGTCCCTGGCCCATGTGGCCGCTGCGCACATGACTTTGATTCCACGAGGACTTGTTCTGGCTGGTGACCTGCCAATCGTGGGGGTGCAGCTGAGTGACCGGCTCGGCCTCTGCACCCAAACCGATTCGAATCTTGCGATCGAACACCACGCTGAGACTCTTCCACCAGGCCTCGTAGTCTGTCCTGAGGCGTGCCACCACGTCGGAGTGCTGTGCGGAGATGTCCTTGCTCTGCCCGGGCTCCGCCTGGACGTCGAAGAGCTCCTTGCCGTTGACCAGACGCCAGCGCTCCGTCATCACGCTGCACTTGCGCCACATCTCCGGGTCGGGAATCCGCTGCGAGTGCACGAACAGGGTGCGCTCCGGCATGCGGGTCCCGGCTTCGCGCAAGAGGGCGCCTAGATCAAGTCCGTCGATCAGCGGGCCGTCTGGCCTTGCGAGTCCGCACAGCCCGACCAGAGTCGGCAGCACGTCAATATGGGCCGACAGATAGTCCTCGGCCCGCGCCTTGCCCTTGCCAGTCGAGCCACCGACGCCTCCCGCCGGCCAGCGGATGAAGAAGGGCACGCGGTGCCCGCCTTCGTACTCCGAGCCTTTGTTGCCGCGCATGCCCGCGTTGAACCCGCCCCACTTGCCCTCGCTCACACGCTTTGCGTCGACTCGCCCTGCAGCGGTGCCGTTGTCCGTCATGAAGATCACGATCGTGTTCTCCGCGATGCCGAGCCGATCCAACTGGGCCAGCAGCTGGCCCAGGTTCCAGTCGATGTTCTCGATCATCCCGTAGAACTTGGCCTGGTTGGCCGCGACGCCCTTCTCCACGTAGGGGTCACTCCACTTCGGGTCCACGAGAAGCGGGCCATGCGGCGCGTTGGTAGAGAGGTAGCAGAAGAAGGGACGATCCTCCTGGCCCTTGTCCTCGATAAAAGTCATCGCCTCACGGAACCATATGTCGGTGCAGTAGCCCTCGAACTTCTCGGGCACCCCGTTCCGCCAGTAGGTGTCGTCGAAGTAGTTGTTGCCCCAGTAGTCGGGCCCTTGTCCCACGCCGCCACCCCCGTGGCGCACCACGGTATCGAAGCCCTGGTCCTCCGGTCGGAGAGGAAAGTTCTCGCCGAGGTGCCACTTGCCGAACATGCCGGTCCTGTAGTCATTGGCTGCAAAGACCTCGGCCACGGTCAGCTCGTCGGCGCTCATGAGCGAGCGCCCCATGATGGTGTGCCAGACTCCGGTGCGAGTCGAGTAGCGCCCCGACATCAGGGCCGCGCGCGTCGGTGAGCAGGTCGGGTCCACGTGAAAATCCGTGAGCCGCACACTCTGCTGCGCCAGGGAATCCATGTTCGGGGTCTGGATCATCCCATTGCCGTGGTATGCCACGTCACCATAGCCCTGGTCGTCGGTGATCAGCAGAACGACGTTGGGCCGGCGGGCCTGGCTGGCTTCAACCTGGGCTCGAGCAGATGCTGGCAGGACGAACAACAAGAGGAGCGGAAGGCTGAGTGTGCGCATAGGCGCATCATTCCACAGCCCGTCTTGTTCAGGAATCATATCGTGGCCTATTCCCCGCTCACTGGCTCTCCAGCAATTTCAGCATGCCCCGGCCGAGCACCTCGCCGACCATCAGGTAGGTCTCTGCGTTGCCGTTGTAGTGGAAGCCCTGGTTTCGGGGAGAGATCGAAGCGTCCTTCCAGAAGTCCCGGATCTCGGCGGTCAGGACGTTCCCGGCAAACTCTGGATACTTGCCCGTCTCTCCGCTCACGGCGAGCTGAGCGTTGGCGACCGTCAGATGAGGACCGGCCATCTCCCACCCCCCGAACCCGATCGTGCCGATCACGAAGGGTGCGTTCGCGGCGTCGAACTCGGCTCGCAGGCTCTGGATCAGCTTCACGAGGTTGAACTCATAGCGGCTGGCGTGCGCGGCGTTGCCGTCCTTGTGCCCCTGCCACCAGACAAAGCCCGCGATCTCGTAGCCCTGCTCCCCGTACTGGGGGAAGTGCTCGGCGAAGTTGTTCAACACCTCGTGTACGGCCTCGAAGCACTGGTCGTACTGCAGACCGGCATACCAGTCGACCTCCTTGCCTGGGTCGTCTGGGGTCCAGGAGGGGATCTTGTCCCCGGAGCCTGCATAGGTCCGACCCTCGTAAGTGAACCGCGCGCTGTCGGGCGGCAAGAAGTCCCAGCCCAGGCTGCGGTTGCCCTGGGAGGTCTTGATGACGATGACCGGTTCATCGTGGTGCTCGCCCAGCACGTGGCCGAACTGGAGCTCCGGTCCGATGGAGTTCGCGTTGGCGCCGCAACCGATCGTCAACCACTTGTTCGCGGTTGCGGTGACGAGGCCCTTGTACCAGACGTCATCACGCACCGCCCACCGGCCCTCGGCGTCCAGGAGATGAGGGAACTTGCCGTCCGTCTTCACGACCGTCGAGAGGGTGCCGGGCAAATCTGTTCGATAGATCCAGCCGAGTCCGTCCGCCGCTTTGGTGAAGAACGTGATCTTGAAGGGGTGTCTCTCACCCTCCTTGAACTGGAAAGCGGTCCGTGTCGCCTCTTCGCCGGGCTCTTTCCGATAGACCTCAACGCCCGCCACCTCCATGACGTTGTAGGTCGAGTTGGAGTAGCCGGGGTTGAACTCGTAGGCGCCGTCGTCGGCGAGTTCGATGAACCCCCTGACGACCTGGGTGCCGCCACCGGGGAAGCGTGTGGGCTCGACTCCGCCGTAGACAGGGAGCTTCTTGGTCGTGGTCGGGGTCATTGAGTCGTAGTCCGCCTCGGCGGAGTACGGGCCTGCATAGACGGAGACGACCGGGTCGATGATCTGCTTGCCCCAGCGCGTGCTCCCTCCGCTGACCTGTCCGATGCCCACCATGTTGGACTGGCCCGACAGGATGTAGACCTTCACGGGCTTGTCGGTGGCGGGCGGCGTGCTGAGCCCCTCGGGCGATTCACTCGCTCCCTGCGCCCCGGCGAGCGCGTGACGGACGGCGAAGTCCGTCAACTCCTCCGACTGGAACCAGCCGCTCCACATGTCGTGCCCGCGGCCCTCGATCACGGAGATCTTGGCCGGGCCACCGAGTGCAGCGTAGCGGGCCCCGAGCGCGCCCGAGTTGGCGTCCAAGGGGACCGTTCCGTCGCGGTCACCGTGGATGTGGAGGATCGGAACGCGCGCCTCGGCGAGAGACGCGAGACGATCGACGGGGTTGTGCGTGCTGAGACTTGCCAGGAGCTCTTCCGCGCTCATCCCGTAAGCGGGCGCCGCCTTCGCAAGGCCGGGGTAGCTCGCGAGGTCACAGACCGGGTAGATGCCCGCGACGCCGCCGACCTTGCTGGGGTGCTCGACCGCCCAGTTGTAGAGCATCAGCCCTCCGCGACTCCGGGCGAGCAGTACCGGTCGTGGGGCGTACCCGCGCGTCGTCGTGAGGCGCTCGTACAGCGCCTGGTAGTGCTTCGTCCCGTCGGGGCTGCCGTACGACTCGCCCACGTCGATCCCGGCGATCGCGATCCCCGCGGCGAGGAAGCGGTCGAACATCCAGGTCTCCGCTTGGCTCGGCAGGCCCTTGAGCGTCGGTGCGTACCAGATCCAGGGCTGCGGTCCGTCGCGGCGTACCGCCGCCGACGGTTCGATCACAAAGGCGGTGCGTCCGTCGATGCGGAAGACCTCACCCGGTCGCGGGAGGTCCTTGTCCTGGGCGGACGCGATCTGGGCACATGCGAGGACGGTGGAGAAGATGACGAGCGGCAGATTCTTCATGACGACGAGGATAGACCTTGGAGTCCGTTGTGTGCGCTCTCGTTTCGGCGGATGGCGATCCTCCGTTACCACCGAACATGGTGAGGAGCCCACATTCAGAGACCCTCATTCCTTTGGAGGGGAGTGGGGGGGCAGGTCAAGAACCACAGGCGGCCCGCCCATGGAGCCACCGCGCCGACTCCGCATCCGGTACCCTCGTTGAAGAGCGCCAGCTGTGGGTGTCGACCCGAGACCTCACGCGGCGCTTGGGCCCGGAGCGGAACTCCACCCAGGGCGACTGGTGATAGGCACGTGACAGGGGTTGTGGTTCAGGGTCTGAAGTGGACTCGGTGCCAAGACGGTCCCGTTCATCAACCACTAACCGGCACAAACACCCTCTCCGGTTCCTGGTCACCCGACCCCTGATGTGACCCCGCCGTTACAATCTGGTCCGTGGTGTCCCGCAGCGATTCGCTGGGGCACGGCCTCCAACTCCCGCTCGCTTCCATCTTGAGGTCCATCGACATGTCCCTGAAGAATCCACTCATCGCCTGCTTCTTGATCACCTGCGCATCTGTTCACTCAACACGCGGTGCGTTGAGTGGACGGAACAAAGATCGGTATCCGACGCGATAAGAACGAACCAGAAGTAGAAGACGACCTTGAAGGAGAGAATCATGAACAGCGAAGGACAAGACGGAGAGAGCAAGAGCCCCATCGAGAACCTGGAACGAGTCGGCATGTCGCGGCGGGGACT
The DNA here is from genome assembly GCA_002720975.1 of Planctomycetota bacterium. Lineage (GTDB taxonomy): Bacteria > Planctomycetota > UBA1135 > UBA1135. The sequence continues at coordinate 9,622 of PBIX01000001.1, forward strand.
CCTGCAGGGGGTGGGCGGTGCGAGCGCCTTTCTCGGCATGGCCGGATTGGCTGGTCCGGCCGGAGCTCAGGATGCGCCGAAAGATGCCGACGGAAAGGTGATCCCCGGTTTCGAAGAGGGTCAGGGTGATCCGAATGCTGCGAAGGGCTGGCAGCCTGTTTCTGATCGCAAGATTCGGGTAGGCATCGCGGGATATGGCCTCTGCAGATTCGGCGCGTCGTTCTTCTACCAGAACCACCCGAACGTCGAGGTGGTGGCCGCCACGGATCTCGACGCCCAGCGCTGTGCCGGTCTGGCCGAGGCGGTGGGGGCGAAGAAGACCTACCCGTCCTGTGAAGAGATGATCAAGGACAAGAGCATCGAGGCGGTCTACATCGCGACCGATGCGCCGAGTCACGCTCGCCTGGCCATCATGGCGCTCGAGCACGGCAAGCATGTTTGCTCTGCGGTGCCCGCCGTCTTTGGGTTTGAAGCCGAGGACGAGGCCGAGAGACTTTTCAATGCCGTCAAGGCAAGCGGCATGAAGTACATGATGAACGAGACCTCGACCTTTCATGCAGCGCTCTACGCCAAGAGGCTGCAATACCAGGCCGGGGCACTGGGCAAGGTCATCTACTCCGAAGGGGAGTATTACCATGACACCGCCGGAATGCTCGGAAGCTACAACCCCAAGAATGGAGCAATCGACGGGTTCGGATGGCGACGGGCTCTCCCTCCCATGTGGTATCCGACCCATGCGACGGCCTACTATGTTTCAGTCACGGGTGGCCGGTTGACAGAAGCGTCCGGATTGGGAATGACCAGCCTCTACTCTGTATACAAGGATGGCGAGAACGCTCACAGGAACGCATTTGGTACGGAAGTCGCCATGTTCAAGACAAGTGAAGGCGGCATGTCACGCATGGCGGTCAGCTGGGATATGAAGAATGCCCACGGTGAACAGGGCCGCGTCTACGGGCAAAAGCCACACGACAAGACCGTCAAGGGAGATCGTCCAGCGCTACCGCCAGGCGTAGGGGCCGGTGGCCATGGCGGCTCTCATGGGCAATTGACGAGTAACTTCATCGAGTCCATCCTGCTGGACAAGAAACCCATCGTCGATGTGAGCGAGGCCCTGAACATGACAATGGCCGGAGTGATCGCGCACAAGTCGGCGCTCAAAGATGGCGAGTGGCTGAAGATCCCTCAGTATGAAGTCTAGATCCATCTACGGGACACCCATCAAGGCCGTCGCACCCAAGCTGCAGGGCTGGAGATCGCAGCTGCCCGTCTTGGCCATGTAACTGTCTTGAGCGAGAGCGACGGCCTCAACAAACCTAGAATGCAACGATTCCCGTATCGCAACATGAAAAACATACGCTTCGTTCCTTTCCTCGTGCTGTCCATGGCGCTCAGCGCGTCAGCTGCCGATCAGCAACTGGAACTGGCGGTACCGTTACGGACAACATGATCCTGCAACGGGAATCCGAGGTTCCCATTTGGGGCTTTGATAAGCCTGGAAACCAAGTGACCGTCGAGTTTGCAGGGCAAGCGAAGACCGCCGTGGCGGACAAGAATGGTGATTGGATGGTGAGGCTCGATCCCTTGATGGTCTCTCGGGAAGAACGGGGTCTTGAGGTAAAGAACAACCTGCGCGAATCGATCTCACTTGGAGGCGTCCTGGTCGGCGAAGTCTGGTTCTCCTCAGGCCAATCCAACATGGTGTGGACGGCCGGAAAGAGCATGTGCAACCAAGTGGCTCAGGAGATTGCCACATCCGAAGAGGACGTACCCATCAGGGAAATCAACGTCAACACCGTGTCCGCCCTCTATCCACAGAGGAAGGCCACCTCTGATGGTGGATGGAAGAAAGCCAGTGGAGCGAGTGGTTTCTCAGCCCTTTCTCTCTCTTTCGCCTACGAACTGTACAAGGAGCTGCAAATGCCGATCGGCATCTTGCTCAGCGCCCACAGCAATACCCGCATCGAAGCATTCACCCAACGCGAGGCGATTGAAGAGCATCCGAAACTCACCGGAGACGCCGATCTCATCCACGATGCGGATCCGCTCACCGATCAAGGCCGCAACGCCTATGAGCGGTACTACTCGGAGCTGAAGGCATGGCAGGTAGAGGCCGGCAAGAACGCAGAGGCCGGCGGCAAGATTCCGACGCGACCGAACCTCCCTGGAATCGCCGGGATGTGGCGTGGGCCGTCTCAGTTCTTCAATGGAAAGATTGCTCCTGTCATTCCCTACGCGATTCGCGGTGCCATCTGGTGCCAGGGGACCAGCAACGGTAATGACGGCAGGATCTACGCGGCCAGGATGGAAGCCCTGGTCAAGGGTTGGAGAGATGCCTGGGGCATGCCCGAGATGCCCTTCTATTTCACGCAGATGCAGTGCTACGGGGCGCCTGACCCGGACTCCATCGGCTTTGCCGACATTCGGCAGGTTCAGCACCTGTTCTTCAAAGACAACCGTGACAACGTGGGGATGGTGGTCCAGTCCGACCTCAACTCGGCCCGGCCCGGTGGAATCCACTACTACAACAAGCTTCATCCGGGGATGAGGATGGCGCGCTGGGCGCTCGCCAAACAGTATGGCAAGGACATCGCCTGCACCGGCCCGATCAACTGACTTCCGCCGCCGCCCACAACCTTCTGGCCAGTAGCCTTGATCCTGATTCTAGGCGAACTGGGCACCCTGGGCCGCGGGTGCGAGAGGACAGGGTGTGCCCGCGCAGTGGGATCGGTCGTTCACTCTCGCCTCGCCTCCAGAACCAGCACCCAATTCTGTGGTGACGGGACATCTTCTCTATGAACTCGACGGGCTTCGCAGATCCGTCGTTGGCGTCGGCGCTGAGATCGATCGTGCCCTGATCGAAGATCCGACCGGTCGCGGGAGCGTTCGTGCCTAGCGCGAATGGGGCTTGGCTCTTTACCGGATCACGACCTGGACCTCGAAGGAGCCCTACACCTTCGGGTCCATAGCCCCGTCCAGCACACGGCCTCCGCGGCGGATGTGACCATTCTCGCTCCAGAAGAAGGCAATCGACTGCGTCTCGTACATGTCCGTTCGCCGGAAGACCTGGAATGGCAGCTTGGCTTGTTGGATGGAATCACACACCTCGTGGAACATTCCGGGCGGTATCCATAGCTCCTTCCCGTTACGCGCGCCTCCGCGCCCCGCAGGCAGGAACTGGTAGAGATGCCAGGCGTGAACATTCTCGGCCACCGAATGGTAGGCCTCCAGGTATCGGCTCAGTTCCGCGAGTCCGACCACGTTGACAGCCGTGAGCACGGTCGACACCGTGACGCTCTTGGACTCCTGCTGCAGTTCTTCGAGTCGTTCGAGCACGGTGCGGTGGTGCCCCTCCTTTGCATGGCGCATCGCATCATGGACTTCGGATTCCACCGACTCCAAGGGGAGGATCCAGCGGTCGACGCAGTCCAGCTTGGCGAACCCCTCGGGTAGGTCGAGCCCGTTCGTACCCACCTGAACGATCATGTCCCGGGCCTTTGCCTCACGCGCCAGAGCGATCGGGTCACCAGGCCAGGAGAAGGGCTCGCCGCCGCCGAGGATCACGTTCCGGATCCCGATGTCCTGCAGGTGATCAAGCAGCTCCACCGCCTCCTCGAACTCGATCCGATCGACTTCATTCTCAGTGATGCAGAACGAGCAGGTCATGTTGCACTGCGGTTGCAGAAACACGACGGCAATCGTTGCTTGCTGGTTGGTGGGAGGATGCACTAGGGGAGTATAGGTCGGGAGTCTCCGCTTCCCGCCTCGAACCTGGCGTATTCTCTGGGGATGAGTCACTTCCAGGGGCCGGTGCATGTCCCGAATCCAGGCCCCGTGTTTCTGCGCGTAAGCGCGGGGCTTGCACGGTAACGTGTCGCCGTTGCGCCCGAGGCGATCGCGCCATGCGTCTTGACCGTGGGAGACTCAGCGCCCTTCGATGACCCGCGGGCTCTTCAGCCCATAGGCGTTGACCCCCAGGTGCGTGCGAGACTCGCCTGTCACGGCTTGGCTCGGGGACTTGTGCACGAACCAGTTCCCGTCGACCCAGACCCGCTCCTCAGGCTCGCCGCGCACCTTGACCGCCGTCCGGGCGCAGAAGAAGGCGTTGTGAGTCACCTTCATCCAGGTGCCTGCGGTGTTGGTACCGTCCTTTCGGTCGCGTCCGCCGTGCATGTCAAACAGGTGACTCAGCGACTCGCCGCGCTCAACGTTGTGGCGCGCCTCGTAGCCCGAATCCGGCCGTCCGGTGGCGGCGATGGAATGACGATTCCAGTCGAACAGGTTGCGTTCGATCAGGGCCTCCGCGATGTCCAGGCAGACCCCGTAGCCCAGGCCCTGGCGCTGGTTGTGGTGCAGGAAGCTGTGGTCCACACGGTGCCCCGTGCCACGGCGCAGGTAGATGGCGGCGTGGCTCCAGCCGGCCAGCTCGCAGTTGTCCACCCGCAGGCGATCGAAGGAGCACTCGATCCCGTCGGAGGTGGGCAGTTGGTAATAGAGGCCTCGGTCCTTGGCCACCACCAGCGTTCGCCGGTGATGGTCCAGACGACGCTCGGGGTCGGGTCCGCGAAGCCGCAGGCCGCTGACCCGCGCGTCCTCGCCGCCGATGCGCAGCAGGGGCCGGGTCTTGAGCTCGTCGGAGAACAGCAGGGCTCCCGGCGAGCCTTTCACTCCCCGGTCGCTGGCCAGGGTGACACCACCGGGAAGCTCGAGGACCAGACCCTCGACCAGCACCCGGGCGGTGCAGTCGATGACCGTGTCGCCGGGAAGGAAGATCGTCTGGCCCGTCCGTGCCACCTCAAGGGCCTTGATCAGATCGTCGAGGTTTGTGACTACGTGCTCGCGCCCATCGGGTCGATCCAGGTAGCCCTCGCCACCTCCGATGGGGCCGTGCTCGTCCGCCTCGGCGCCGAAGGGCTTGCCTTCGGCTCGGACCGCAGTGATCTCGGGCGAGTGGGTCGAGCTGCCGTAGAGGCCGTCACCCGAACTGGTCAGGAGTGCGCAGATCGCGATAGAACAGAGCATCCAGGCACCCTAGCGCAGCCACGGTTTCCTGCAAGCCCGGTCCTCTCGTAACGACTCCTAATGCTGATGTTACAATCAACTGCATGAAGAGGTTCACTTGCGTCCTGGTGTGTACCCTCGTTACTTCTTGTCGAACAGGTGAGGGAGTCGAGCCGAACGTCACGGTCTCGACGCTGCCCGCACCCACAGATCCTCGCGGAGGAGGTGATGACCAGCAGCGGCGTCACTTGCGCGAGCGCTGGGTCGAAGAGATGCATCGCGCGGCACCCGGCACGGATTGGCGCGCGATCGAGGCCGGGAACTGGGAGCGCGAGCGCCTGCGCCGTAATCGCCTCGCGGCTGCGGGTGTCTCGGGAGGCAAGGCCTACGCAACGGCGGACTCCTGGGAAGAGGTGGGCAGTCGCAATCAGGCGGGACACACGCGCTGCGCCACCCTGGGCCCCGCTCGTTCGGGCTTCCGCTACCTCTATGTGGGCTCGGCCAACGGAGGCCTGTGGCGCGGACCCACGGATGGCAGTGACTGGAGCCCCATGTCCGATGGCCTCTTCGGCGGCATCGACGAGGTGTTGGCTCTCGAGCCCTGGAACCTGGCCAACGAGGACATCGTGGTCATGCGCCGCGGAGCGAGCGCCTATCGCTCAGACGACGGTGGTGCCACCTGGACCGCCCCGGCCGGTCTGGATGCAGTCGATACCATCCGCCGCATGCTGTTGCTGCCCGATGGGCTGCAGACCGTGTTGCTCATGACGCAGGCTACCGTCGGGGGAGTGGGCAGCCGCACGGTCCTGTACGCGTCCACGGACCTGGGCCAGAGCTTTCAGGTGCGCTGGCAGAGTCCTCTGAGTTGGCCTGGAGACGTATGGGTACCTCGCTACGGTCCGGGAGCGGGTTCGGACGTCTACATCCTGCAAAAGGGCAAGGTGCGCAAGTCCACCGATGGGGGCTTCAGCTTCAGCCTGTGGGGTAAGGCCAATGCGCTGGCTACCGAGGGCAGCCTGCAGGGGTCCGAGGCGGGCGCGCCGCATCTGTACGCAGCGCTCAAGGTATCCGGGGTCTGGGAGCTGTACCGCTCCAGCGATGGCGGTCACAACTTCACCCTCCAGAAGTCACTGCCGGGCTACTGGGGTGCGGTCAGCTCGCTCGCGACCTTCTCCACCAATCCGGACGCCGTCTTCTACGGGGGCGTGGAGGGTTTCCGCTCCCAGAACGGGGGCGCCACCTTCCAGGAGGTGAACGACTGGACGGACTACTACGGGGACCCGGCCAACAAGCTCCACGCCGACCTGCGTGGGCTCTCGCCCATGCCGGACCCGGACCAGTTGGGGCTTGTCGATCTGCTCTACGTCAACACGGACGGCGGCACCTACCTGACCACGGACCAGGGCTTCACGGTCTCCAACCTGTGCCTTGAGGGGCTCGGCGTGGGGCAGTTCTACACCACGCACACCTCGGTACGGGATCCGGCCCTGATCGTCGGTGGCACCCAGGATCAGGGCTACCAGCGCGGCTTTCGGATGGCGAACCTCGGTGACGGGCCGTCGACCCCTTTCAATCAGCTGATCAGCGGTGACTACGGGCACCTGACCTCCTCTGACGGGGACCACGATTATCTCTATTCGACCTATCCGGGCTTCATTCTCGTTCAGGTCGATGAGTGGGCCCCCTCGCTTTACCTGGAGGACTTTCCGGTGGGAGCCTCCAACCTGTGGTTGCCCCCGGTGGTCGCCGACCCCCTGAACGAGTCGAGCTTCTTCTTTCTCGCCGACCACCTGTGGCGCTACGACAAGGGCAGCGACAACAGCTGGACCCCAACCCAGCACGCACCGCGCGACTTCGGTGCTGGCGCGAGCCACAACTACCTCTCTGCGCTGGACTTCTCGCCCGTCGACCCCCAGCGCGCCTACGCCGTTACCGACGGTGGCCGGATCTTCTACAGCACCACCCACGGGACAAGCTGGATAGAGGCCACCAATGGCGGGGCCAGTTCCCACTACTTCTACGGTAGCGCCCTGGACGCGCATCCCACGGATCCGCTGCGGGCCGTGCTGGGCGGGTCGGGCTACTCCTCCGTCGGCGTGCACCACACCATCGATGGGGGGCAGTCCTGGCAGGCCCTCGACAGCGGCCTGCCGAGCACGCTCGTCTTCGACATCGTCTGGGCCCCCGATGGGACAGATGACATCTACGCCGCCACCGATGCCGGTGCGTACCGCTTCGACTCGGCTGCGGGAACCTGGGTCAACCTGATGGGGGTGGAGGCGCCCAGCACCACCTATTGGAGCGTGGAGTCCGTTCCAGACGAGGCCATCATCCGCTTCGGGACCTACGGCCGTGGTGTCTGGGACTACCGTTACGACGTGCCCACCAACAGCCTGCTCTTCCTCGACGGCTTCGAGACCGGCGACTACGGGGGTGGTGGCTGGTTGACCAAGAACAAGAAGGCCAAACTCAAGAGCGGAGCCGCTCGCGGGGGCGAGTGGGGCGCGCGCCTCAAGCGTGTCACCAACATCGAGCGATCTATCGACACCTCGGGCTACAGCACGATCCGCGTGGAATACTCCCGCAGGACGGCCAACTACGTGGCGGGTGAGGTCCTGCGTGCGCAGTGGTGGAACGGCAACAACTGGGTTCTGATCGAGTCCACTGCGGACAAGGACTGGGCGGATGTGAGCTTCACGCTGCCCATCGCCGCGGGCAACAATCCCGCCTTCAAGTTGCGCTTCCGTACCAACAGCCACGTGGCCAAAGGCCGAGCGGACCTGGACGACGTACGCGTCTACGGGACGCTCTGAGAGCCCACCCTCTTTAGCGACTCATGAGCTGGCTTTCGCGCCGTCCGAGCCTTTTTCCACTGCTCGGCACTCCTTTGCACGTCTAGTGGTGGACCTTCGTTCTCTGCGGGAACATCAGGCTAGCTGGCCTGCGTCTGCAATGAGAGTTGCTCCGGTCACGATTGCCGCTGCATCTGAGAGCAGGTACAGAATGGACTCCGCGACCTCGTCGGGTTGAGCGATGCGGCCGAGGCAGGCGCTCTGGGCGGCACGCTGTACCACCTCGTCGCCAGCCGCACGTGCCATGGGCGTATCCACCATGCCCGGTGCGATGCAGTTCACACGCACGCCCTTGGGTCCCAGCTCACGGGCGGCTACGCGCATCAGGTTGATCAGTGCAGCTTTCGAGGCACCGTAGGCGGCTTGGCCAAACTTGCCACGCAGGCCGTTGATGGAGGCCACGGCCACCACCTGCCCGCGGCCCGCGCTGCGTAGAATCGGGGCGGATGCCTTGAGCGCTCGAAAGGCGGAGCTGACGTTGACACTGAGTACTTTCTCCCAGGTTGCTTCATCCAGATTCCAGAGAGCGCGATCGCCCGTGATACCGGCTACCAGGATCAGGTGATCCAATCGACCTGCATCCTCGGCGATCTGACGGATGAGCCCCTGCAGGCGCTCGCCGTCCTCCAGGTCGATTGTGTGGTGCGTGTACCGATCCTCGCAGAGATCCGGTGCGGCTTCACTCTGGTCCAGGCCATGCACACGGGCTCCCGCCTCTACCAGGGCCTGGGCCGTGGCCAGCCCGATTCCCGAGGAGCTGCCCGTCACGACAGCTACCTCATCCTGGAATTGCCAGACCGCTGTGCCCATCTAAGAGATCGCCTCCTGCTGGACTCCCGTGTTCAGCTTGTTGTGACGCCAGGCTCCCCAGATGGCAGCTCCTATGGCCCCGGCGTAGACCGAGTCCGGATGTGTGTGGAATTCCATCCCGATCTCCTGCTCGGCCGCCAGTTCTTCAAGCGCAGCTACCAACCCGATGTCGGCAGCCAGTCCACCGGTCAGGTGCACGACGGACTCAGCCTTGGCCCCACGTAGCAACTTGAGGAAACGACCGGCCATGGACAGGTGAATGCCCTTGAGGATGTCCGGCACTTCGATGCCACGGCTGACCATGTTGATCACGTCCGTCTCGGCCAGTACGGCACAGATGCTGGAGCAGGTCTCAGGGTCCTTTGATTCCATGGAGAGCTTGCCCACCTCTTCGCGGGTGACGCCCAGGTAGCGCGCGATGTTGGTCAGGAACTGTCCCGAGCCCGACGCGCACTGACTGGTCATGCGATAGCCCAGCACCTTGCCGCGCTCGTCCATGCGGATCACGCGTCCGTGCAACGCACCCATGTCGAGGGCCGTTTGTGCTCGCGGGTTCATGAAGAGTGCCCCTCGGGCATGCGTCGTCATGGTGTAGAAGTGGCCCGTTCGAAATGTGACCTCATCGGCATCCCCGGTGGTGGCGATGTAGTCCATGTCATCCTGGGTCAGTCCCGCAAGGCCCAGGGCGCGCTGAACACTGGATTGGATGACCTCGTTCAGGTCGCTGCCATGCAGACGGACGACAGCCTTGCCCAGGAGTTCGTGGCCTTCATGGCCATCCTGCAGAACCACCGTTTTTATGGCGCTCGATCCGACGTCGATACCTGCGCAAAGAGTCATACCAAGGTCTCCTCGTTGGTTTTCATTAGCTGTGGCGTCTTCAGTCCATGGTCCTCGCGCCAGGCAAAGAGCGCCCCNCCNAGGGCTCCCGTGTAGATGGAATCAGGCGAGATGTTGATCTCTTCAATCCCGTAGTTCTCCTTGACCAGGGTGCGTAGCACGCCCACTGCAGCGGTGTTGTTGGCAACTCCACCCGTAAACGTGAACTCGTTGAAGACCCCTCCCGACCGAGCCAGCAGTCCAGTGGCGCGCAGCACGATTGCACGGTGCAGGCCCGCCAAGATGTCCTCGTGGCTCTGTCCCATGGCGAGCCTGTCACGCAACTCGGCGCCCGCAAAGACTGTGCAGGTCGAGTTGATCTGCACGGGCCGATCCGACTTGAGTGCCAGCGGACCCAACTCATGTAGGCCCAGGTTCATCTCGTCGGCGATGTACCCCAGATAGCGGCCACAGCCCGCAGCGCAGCGATCGTTCATCTGGAACGAGGTGACCACCCCATGTTCGTCGACCTGGATGGCCTTCGTATCCTGGCCTCCGATGTCCAGCACGGTTCGCGTGCCGGGGAAGGAGGCGTGGGCTCCCAGCCCGTGGCAGAGTATCTCCGAGCGGATGGCCTCCTCGGGGAAGGGCAGGCGCGCGCGGCCATAGCCCGTACCCACGGCCCCGGTCTGCTCGAACTCCACGTCGCAGACTTCCTGGATGGCCTCTCGCAGGAGCCGCTCCTCCTGGTCGGTCGTGACCGCTCCCACCAGGGACCGATCCAGGGCGGCCGTGAGCACGCGCTCCGTGGAGCCCAGGTTCTGCAGGGCTTCCACCAACAGAATGGCCTTGTCGAACAGTCCGCTGTACGTGTCCACGCCGGCCGCGTCCACGTCCGGCAGGGCGCGGGCGCACTCGACCCAATCCGCACCGGCTACGTCTCTGAAGAACTCCGAGCGCGGCTGGACACCCTGCTCGTGACGTTCCAGAGAAAGAGTTCGCATGCCCCTCTCGATGGCGTCCAGGGCACTGGATTGGTTGCACCCCAGTCCGGGCCCCTCCTCCCGGGCTATGCGCATCAGGGCGTCCAGGTGATCGAGGTGCTGCTCGAGTTGGGTGGCGCGGATCAGTTCGCTCAGGATACCAGTGACGGACCCGGAGAAGGCGTCGCCCTCACTGATCCGTGTGGCAAAGAGGTTGCGTCGCGCATCCAGATAGGCCTCCCGCCGCGCGACCTCGCAGGCAGCGTCGTAGTTGGAGCGCGAGTTCGTGATGCCGCGCCCCAGGATGGCGCCCTGCTCATCGAGTACCACGGCCTTGGTCGTCGTGGATCCCAGGTCGATTCCAATCCAGGTTTTCATGAGGGTGCTACCTTCTCTGATGGTGTGGCCTGTTTCGTTCCCGTCTGCACGGAGCGACGTTGTTCGAGCATCTGGAAGTAGGACTCGATGCGGTTCTTCACGTTCGAGGCAGAGAAGTAGCGGGGGTCCACGAGGTCGGTCTCGATGAATGCGCCGGGCTGTCCACAGCGCTCCTCTACTTCGCGCAACATGACCAGTTGACCGGCCGAGAAGGAGTTGCAGCTCTTGACTGAGTTGATCAGGAAGCCATCTGCCTCGTAGTCGCGCACGTAGTCGCTTATCATGTCCACACGCGCTGGCAGAGAGAGGTTGGTGTAGCAGCCAAGGCAGTACTCGGCCAGCGTCTGCAGGGGGCGCGAGGGGTCGTGTCGGAAGCCGCGTTCATAGAGTCCGCCGACCTTCGTGTAGGTGCTCGCCACAACGACTGCGCCCTGCTCGTGGAACATGCTCCAGAACTGGTGGAAGTGGGTCCAATTGGGTGGGCCCTCAACTACCAGGCGGAAGCGTTCTTCCTGCATGGTGCCCACCGGAGTGATGGGACCCAGCCCGCGGGCGATGCGTTCTTCAGTCTCGCGTCGTAGCTGGGCGTAGTACTCGACTGCGTCCTGGGTGCCGCGAAAGGCCGTGAACAGCGGACCGATGTAGTAGACCCCGCCAAAGTAGGAGTCGATGGGGGAGGGCTTGTTCTTGGCGGATTCGAGTACCGCCACCAGATCATCCTCGGCCTGGGCCGACAGGCCAAGCAGCTCGCGCACCCGATCCTCGTCGTACTTGCGCCCCGTGATCTCCTCCAGCTTGGGGATGACCTCGGTCTGGATCTGCTCCACCACGTACTCCACCATCCCCGGTTCAATCTCACCCTGGGACTGATACGGCACGTGCAGCATGGCAACGGGGCAGTTGTACCGTTCGCGCAGGAGCTCGAACCACTTGAGAAACGTGAAGCAGCCGGTGTAGGAGAGCAGCAACAGGTCTGGCTCCGGCAGGGGTTCGCCCGTAGGGCCAACGTTGCCCTCAAGGAGCATGCCGATGTCGCACTTGACGTAGGTGCACACGTCCTCGGAGTGCCCCTGGCGCTCGGCTTCCGCGATGTACTTGGCCGAGCGCTTGCGCATGCCCGACTGCAGAGCGTTGATCTCGGGGAGCACCGGCAGGACGTCGAAGGCCAGCAGCAGCTCGGTCAGGTTGCCGGGCACGAACGTATAGACCACCTTCTGGCCGCTCTCCTTGGCCTGGGCCAGACGTTCGTAGTGACCCTGGGTCATCTCCTTCTGGCGCAGCATGGAAGGCTCGCGTACCGAGCCGGTCTCTTGTTTGTCTTCAGCGGTCATTCGTCACTCCATAGCTTGATCGAGTCGGCAAACGTGCCCGTCTGTTCCCGGATGGGCTGCATCTGCCCGGAGTTCTCTGCGTACTGGAAAGAGGTCGAGTTGATACCGGCCGCCTCGCAGGCGTCGACCAGCATGGGTCGGTCGAGCAGGGCTGGATCGCAAAAGCTCGGGGCGGCAAACACCACGCCGTCCGCTCCGGACTCCTGCACGGTCTTCACGAAGCCCGCGCCCTTGCAGGTTCCATCGGGCACGAAGCGGCTGGCGGACTCGGAGATGTCCAGGCACCAGGCCTGGGCCAGGGCGTCGATGGGATCCTCGCCACCCTCCAGGTCCGTGGGCAGCCAGCGCAGGAGCTGCATGGAGTCGTCGTCCACGATGGCGCACCCCGAGCGTTCGATGGTGCGCAGCATTCCCAGCGGTGGCTGCTCGCAGAACACGCCGCACAGACTGACCCGGGCGTGGTCCTGGGGCTTGCGGCCGGCGTCCTGGGCGGCCTGCAGGTAGTCCCGAACCAGCTGCGTGTGATCTTCCACGGGCAGGACCATGGCTGCGCGCAGTACCAGATAGGCCTCGCTACCGGGGACGGTCCAGGGGCTCGTCTTCCGCAGAGCGTTCAGCTCCTCGATCACACGGCGATTCTCCGCGTAGAGTCGAATCGAACCAGAGATGTCACACTCCTCCGGCTTGCGCCCCGTGAGCTTGCACAGGTCTCGGAAGAGGTCGCTGATGACCTGGCGGAAGAACTGCTGACCCACGCGCGGGTCCGTGGTCTGCGGTACATCCAGGTAGCGGGTGAGCTTCTCGGGGAACATGATCTGCCAGATGCCCGAGAGGTTGCGGATCACGTCACACGTGGAGGGAAACACCATCCCGTCGAGCACGTCGAGGCGACCCGAAGCGCCGAGCTCCACCACCGAGCGTGGCAGGTGGCAGATGTAGGACTGGAAGCAGGCATCACCGCGTACGATCTCCAGTTGTTCACCTGCCCCAAGGACTCCCACAGGCAGGACGCCAGCGGCGTGGAAGACCTCGCGTGGGACGTAGACGGGCAGGTAGCCCACTGCTGCGCCCGTGGGGTGCTTGCGTTTCCATTCGGCCACGGCCTCGTGGTCATAATCAAAGTACAGGCCCTCGCAACGGGAGAGGATGTCGTCGAGGGGTGCGTGACCGCTGGACTGCATGCCCCGAGCAGGGGCGGCCAGGGCTTCGGGACCGGAACATCCGCCGCAGGGGTTGAGCGGCGCGCCGCCGTTGGCCGGGTCGTGGGAGTCGGGGCTCATGCGTCTCTCCAAGTGGGTTTCCTGCGCTCGAGGAACGCGGTGATGCCCTCAAGCGCGTCGGCCGTTTGCTGGAGTGGGCCGAGGTACACCTCTTCCAGCTCCGCCAGGGTTGAGAGAGCCTGGGCGCGCCAGCTGTGGCGAGCGGCTGACACCGCATGGCGTAGCCCCTCGGCGGACTTGGGCGCCAGGTGCTCTTCACACCAGGCGATGGCGGCCTGGGTGGGGTCGTCGGCCAACTCCTGAACGAGGCCCTGAGTCAGGGCTTGTTCACCACTCAGCGTGCGTCCACTGGTCAGTAGATCGGTGGCCAGCGGGGGCCCGACCCTGTGGGGTAGGAGAGCCGAAGCCAGGGGCGCGAACACGCCCAGGCTGACTTCGGGTTGGCCCAGACAGGCGGAGGGCGTGGCGACGATGCGGTCCGCCAGCAGGGCCAGCTCCAGTCCGCCTCCCAGGCAGCGCCCTTGAATGGCCGCCACGAGGAAGGTGTTCAGGTCGAGGACCTCGCGTGCCAGGTTGTGCAGGGCCGGGAGCATCTGATCCACTTGCCCCGGGGCGTGCTCTTCCACGCTCGCTCCAAAGGAGAAGTCCTTGCCAGCAGCATCGAGGATTACGGCGCACAGTGGCTTCTCCATGCTCAGGCCTTGGAAGACCTCGCGTAGGGAGGCGATGCAGGCCCCGTCGATGATGTTGCCCTTGCCCAGGTCCAGAGTGACGTGAGCGATGCGGCCTCCGCTCAGGTGCTGCACTGCAACACCTGTGTGCGATTCGGCTCTGGGAGGCGTACTCACTGCGCGCTCCCGTTCGTGTCGGATCTCCGTATCAGTGAGTCGATGAACTCAGGTGTCCAGCGCTCCCCCGCGGCGAGGCGTTGGCGCATGCGGACGAAGTCCACCTCCCGGGTGTCTCGGCCCCCTTCGTTGAAAGCGCGGAAACCCGCCGCCGCCTCCGTCATCATGTTCAGTCCCAGCCAGGAGCGGTTGGACTCCCGGTTGCGGTCCCAGTACTGCAGCTTGTGCTTGCGCATGGACTCGATGGTCTTGCGCGTGCAGTTGGGGAAGGTCTCGAGCAGCTTGGCGGCCAGCCGTTCCACAGCTTCGTCCAGGGGCGTGAGGTCGATCTCGCCGCTGGCCAGGCGCTCCTTACCCTCCTGTCGCGCCTCGCCCACCTTGAACTCTCCGAAGACGATGCGTCCCGAGGCATCCAGCCAGGTGTCGGTGTTGACCAGTGGGTTGGGCACGAAGGTCTCACCCACGCGCAGGACGGGGAAGCACTCGCTGATCAACCCGAAGCGCTGGGCCTGGTGGGCGCTCCAGGACTCACACAGAGTGGCGGAATTCATGCCACGCTCCATGCCAACGAATAGAGGCAGGAAATCGGTCGACCCTCCATCGGGGGCGGATCCGTGTCGTGGTCCAGCCTGACCGAACACGGCCAGATCGCTTGAGAGTGTAAAGTCGCAGGCCATGCCGATTTCCTGACCGCCCGCGATACGCATACCGTTGACCCGACAGATGACGGGCTTGTCGCAATGCAGGATGGCGCTCACCATGTCGTTGAACAGGCGCATGTAGGCCAGGTACTCATCGGGGGCACCCGAGTAGTGCTCGGCGTACTCGGCCGTGTTGCCGCCCGTGCAGAAGGCGCGCGTGCCCGTGCCCGTGAAGACCACAGCCACCACGTCGGGCTGATTGGACGCGTGCCGGAACGCGAGGATCACACGCTTGACCATCTCGGTCGTGTAGGAGTTGTACTGCTTGGGATTGTTGAGCGTGATCCAGACCACATAGAGGTCCTCGGCTACTTTTCCTGAGCGGTCCTTGGCCGGCTTGCGTTCGTAGAGGACTCCTTCAAAGGAGTCATCCCAGGGAACGAGGTCGTGGTTCTTGTGGGGGCAGTCGGCGACGTGCGTAGTCATGGGGAGTCTCTGGGAAGTGACAGGGGATGCGTCTCAAGGCGATCCCTTGGGGGTGTGATTCAAGTGAGGGAGAGTTCGGAGGTGTTTCGCTTAGGGGATGAGGACCGCCCGCTTGCTGAGGTCATGGGCTTGCAGGCGCTCAAGTACCTGCTGCACTTCAGTCAGGGGGAAGCGTTGGATGAAGGGCTCTACCCGCACGGCTCCACTCAGGACCGTCTCCAGGGCGGCCGGGTAGAGTTCGGGTAGGCAACCCCAGTTTCCTGCGGCCTTTGCGTCGAAGGCCATCAGGTTGGAGAGACGCAACTCGATCTTGTCGAGCGTGTAGCCCACAACCGAGAGGTAGGCTGCCGGGCCCAGGAGACCATAGGCCAGCTCCTGCCCGCCCTTCGTGCCCGAGCACTCAAAGATCTTCCATCCGAACTCCCTCTCGCCATGCTCGCTTGCGATGGCGCGCACTTGCGAGCGCAGCTCACGAGGGGAGGCGGTGCTTGGATTGAAGCCGTGAGACACTCCGAACTCGCTCATCTGTTCCAGGCGTTCGGTGTTGGGATCGAAACCGATCACCCGTGCCCCCCGAGCGGCGGCGATCTGTGCCGCGAAGCCTCCTACGCCCCCCAGGCCTACAACGCAGACCAGATCACCTTCTTTGACCCTTGCCCGCTGAAGGGCTTGATAGGGTGTGGTCACGGCATCGGCGACCACGGAGAGTGCTGCCAGATCCACATCGGAATTCCCGAGCAGAGCGTCGGGCTGTGCAGGGTCAAACCCGGGAACAGGGCAGAGTCCGTGAGCGGGAACGATCACGTGGCTGGCGAATCCCCCGTGGGTGTCATTGCCCGGCATGATCTGCTGCTTGCACACGGTTCCGTATCCGGATTCACACGCATTGCACTTTCCGCAGGGGAGGACCGCTGGCACCACCAGTGCCTGCCCGGGTTCCCATCCTGATTCGGGTCCGGCCGCCACCACCACGCCGCTGATCTCGTGTCCGAGTGCGAGGGGAAGGGCATGTCTGGTGCGCACGCCTCCGTAGAGGAAGCCCAGGTCCGTGTGGCATACCCCACATCCGGCTACCTGAACCAGAACCTCCCCTGCATCGGGCGTCGGCAGATCAAATGGTGTCCGCTCAAGTGGCTTGTCGGGTGCGGTCATCAGCCAGCGGTGGGCCGGGTTCTGGTTTGGGTCGTTCATCATCTGAAATGGCGAGGGACGGGCTCCTACATCCAGGAGAATGGCGTAACCTGGCCCAGGAGCCTATACGTACTGGGCAGAATCATGCCTTGTCCTTGGTGGGTAGGGAACTATAATGCGCACATCTATGGGCGTCCCAGGGGGGGTGGAGGGTGACATTCCAAGGGCTGATGGACGTGAATCAACCCTGGGGGAGCTGCGCGCAGCGGAGTAGCCCAAGGACCCGATGCAAAGGGTCTGAGCAGTTTGGTAGTGCTAGGGGATGGGATCCTCCAATCGCTTCCTCATTGTGCTTGGGCAGGGACGCGAGCTGGGTCTGGCCCACCACTTGCTCTCCGTCGTCCTCGACACCCTCTCCTCCCTGGACGTGGAGTACCGTGTCCACGATCTACTCGGTGACGGTTTTGATCCGGTCCTCCGCTTGCAGAACGGACAGCACAGCGCCGAGGCCGTTGAGTCGTCGTCCGAACCCCTGGTCGCCCGCTACCAGGCAGACGTCTTGTGGGCAACCAGGCTGGTCTTCATTCATCCGGTCTGGTGGTTTGCCCCACCCGCGATCCTGAAGGGTTGGATCGACCGCGTGCTTGCTGGTGGAGTGGCCCTGGATCACGGGGTCGAGCCTCCCCTGGGCTTGCTACAGGATCGTCGGGCTCTCGTACTGCAGACGTTCAAGGCTACCAAGGCCGTTGAGCGTTGGGCGATGGGGGGGATCAGCCGCAAGTTCTGGACACGGGCGGTTTTTCCCTCGGTGGGTATCCAGAACTTCACCGTCCTCGGCTTGCACGGTGCCCAGGCACCCTGGGGAAAGCGGCTGACAACTTTTGAGCGGCGCGTTCACGAGGCCCTCGTCTCGCTCGAAGCGAGCACGAACTAGAGCCTCTGTTCTCCGTGGCAGCTAGGGGATCGGCCGGGGTTCGAAGTGGGCGCCGAAGTGGCGCAGAACCGCGGGGGCATTCTGGATACTCACACCCCGGATATGTTCTCTGCGTTCCCAGACCTTACTGATGATCTCAATCACATAGTCCATGTGGGATTGCGTGTAGGTTCGGCGTGGAACGGCCAGCCGCACCAGCTCCTGGGCTGCCGGTATTTCTTCGCCGGTGTCGGGGTCCAGCTGGCCCAGCATGACGCTTCCGATCTCGCAGGAACGGATGCCCCCTTCCGCATAGAGTTCGATGGCAAGGGCCTGACCCGGATAGTGATCTCGGGGCAGGTGGGGAAGGAATCGCGCCGCGTCCAGGAAGACGGCGTGCCCTCCGTAGGGGCGCACCACAGGAACCCCGCGGGCATCCAGCCTCTCACAGACGTAGCGAATGCTCGCGACCCGATAGTCGAGATAGTCCTCGTCGATGACTTCCTGGAGGCCCCTGGCCACGGCCTCCAAGTCGCGGCCAGCGAGGCCACCGTAGGTTGGAAAGCCCTCGGTCACCACCATGGCCCTCCTGGCGGATTCCGCCAGATCTGGATCACGCACGGCGAGGAAGCCACCGATGTTCGCCAGCCCATCCTTCTTCGCACTCATGGTGCAGCCGTCGGCCAGAGCAAATGTCTCATGGACCAATTCGGCCACCGATCGGCCTGCCAGGTCTGGGTCGCGCAGACGTTGCAGCCCGGCGTTCTCCGCAAATCGACAGGCATCGATATAGAAGGGCACAGAGTGCTTTTTGCACAGGGACTGCACTGCACGCAGATTCTCCAAGCTGGCCGGTTGTCCACCGCCTGCGTTGTTGGTGAGGGTCATCATCACCAGTGGCACGCGCAGGCTCTTGTCTTCCAGTGTGGCTTGCAGCGCTTCAAGATCCATGTCGCCCTTGAAGGGTGCATCGGACATGGTGTCGGCAAGCGCTTCGCAGGGATGGTCCAATGCGATGGCTCCCCTACATTCCACGTTGGCGCGCGTCGTGTCAAAGTGAGTGTTGTTCGGAACCACGTCCCCCGGCTGCAGTAGGAGTCCGAACAGAAGGCTCTCCGCCGCGCGTCCCTGATGTGTGGGGATCACGTGCGGTATGCCCATGACCTCGCGTACCGCCGCCTCGAAACGCTGGTAGCTCTTGGCTCCCGCGTAGGATTCATCACCTCGCATGAGCGCGGCCCATTGCTCACTGCTCATGGCTCCCGTCCCGCTGTCGGTCAACAGATCAACCAAGACGGCGCTGGCCGGCAGCAGGAACAGGTTTCCATGACACTGCTCCAAGAACCCGATCCTCTCCGGGCGGGTGGTCTGGTGAATGGGCTCCACACTCTTGATGCGGAATGGCTCGATAATGGGGAGGTCCGAGCCATCGCGTGGTTCGGAGTCCGAGAGTGAGGACCCTCCCCAGGACGGCAATCCAGTGTCAGGGCCTCCGCCCGCTCGGGGGGACTGCTGGTTGTTGCCTTGATGCACGGTCTATCGGCCAAGAGGCGACTGCTGCGGATCAGACCCGGAGCACGCAGGGGAACAGGACGTTGTTTTCCAGATGGATATGCTGCATCAGCGCCTCCTTCAACTCCTTCAGACCCAGATAGAGGGCCTGCCACGTGGCGCAGGCTTCGGGAGGTGCCTCGAATTCGTGCGCAAGCTCACACAATCGTGCGAGGTTCTTGCCGTGTTCATCGTGCTCCTGCTCCATGACCCGAATGGGCATGCTGGCCATCGCGGTCTGACCAGAGCGGATCATGGGAAAGAGAATCTCCTCCTCCTTGAGCATGTGCTCTTCCAACGCAACGTGCATGTGTTCTAGATGAGCACTCAGGCCGGTCGGGCAGGTGGGCTTGTCCCCGTGAACATCTTCGACCTTGCGTGCCATCTTGACCAGATGTGGCACTTCCAATCGGTGCGCCTGGTGGAACTTATCGAGGATGTGATCAATCAGTTCATTGGGGGAGAGTTCGTCCACTCTGATGAATGCGCCTTCCTGGGCTTGCTGCCCATTCACGATATCAGAGATAACCGTCTGGGCTTGCAGTCCTGCCGTATCACATGCGCTCTGCAATGTGGTTTGACCTCCACAACAGAAGTCCAGACCGTAGTGGTGGAAGACGCGGGCTGCACCGGCCTGGGAAGTGACAAGATTGGCCAAGGTCCGTTCGGGGGTGATGGTCTCAGTAGGTTGCATGGTGATTGGCGTGGTGAGTGTCCACGTCCTGGAAAGGAGAGGGGTGTGTCGATTGATTGCGGAATGAAGATGCAGCATTAACCCGAGAGGCGCGGTGCGTACAAGTTCGAAACAGTGCAGGATCGTGTACTAGCACCTACCCGATGGACAACGTCAATGCCAAGGCGGCTATGCGCACCCGGGTTGGTTCTTGGGACAGGGGGGCCGTGATCGTCTGGCTGAGGCGATCCCTCGGCTCGGCCCGCGTGCCTGCGGGCATCTCTGGGCGATATCAAGCCCATGGAAGGAGAGGGTCGCGGCGCGGAATAGCCTCCTCCCGCTGCGCCAAGCCCCCCCGCCACCACCCGCGCGCCGAGGGAACGCTTCATCGGGCGATGTGTGCGCATGGGGGGTGGCCGGTACTTGGGGAGGCACCAAGTGGGCGGCAAGTCTGCATCAGTTTGTCTCGGACGAGGGGAGCATGGACTACGGCGAGGAGACAGACCTCCTTGTCAGCCGAGCGCCCGACTGTGGCCCCACGGCCGGAATCAAGTACGCCGACCACTCCGAGGACGGATTCAGCGATGACGCCAGCAAGGTCTGGATCTGGCTGGCCTACTCGTTCTGAGACGATTCGGGGGGAGAAGGCGTACTAGGCCCCGGTTGTTCGCAATCGGGAGAGCAGGGAGCAGGCCATTGGTCAGGCGATTCTCGGGCCGTGGCCTGATCGGGGCACTCCCGGGCTGAGGAGAAAGAAGGGCTGCGCCCAAACGTAAAATGCTGACGGGGTGAGGTAGAAGGTGGTTCCGAAAGCCTTGCCTGAAGGGGGTGAGCAGTCGAGAATGGAGCACTCACTTTGCCCGAGCCCAGGCCGTGAAAGACCCTCTTCGTCACGTCTCCGTCCGATACAAGCTGCCGCTGATGTTCATCAGCGTGTGCTTGCTTGCGTTCGGCGCTGGTGGCTACCTGGTTTCCGGATCGGCCCGCCGGGCGCTGGAGGAGGAGATCCTCTCGCGGCTCGATTTTCAGTCACGTGTCTACGCGACGGCGCTGGAAGGACGAATCCAGACCCTGGCGCGGCGAACGGAGGACTTCGCCTCTGACGGGTATATCCGCGAATTGACCAGGGAATTGGTCCGTGAGGAGGGCACACCGGCCGAGCTCCAGATGAAGGAGGAGCTGAGGGCACACCTTGTAGGCAACAAGTTGCCCCTTGAGCCGTCCTTCGCGGACCTCTACATCGTGAAGCCAAGTGGCGAGGTGCTGCTCGCGGCCAATGAGTCCTCTCCAACGTCGGCTCCTGGCGCAGTAGATTCGGATTCGCCTGACAGTCCGACCTACTTCAGTGACTTGATCCCATCTGAGGGGGCCCCCAGGTTCTTTATCTCCACGCCGCTCTACAGTCCCAAAGGTGGTCGCTGTCTGGGGCGTCTGGTCTGCTGGGTGCGCTCCAGGGTCTGGATTGTCAGTGCGCTGAGTGGTGGAGGTCTCGACCTGGACCGTGCTGAAGATTCCGTCCGACTGCAAATCGTGGATGGCAGCCGTCAGCGCTTGATCATCGACTCCGAACTCCCGTTATCCACTTCGGACATGCCGCTCGTGGTTGAAGAGCAAGCAAGAGAGCTGGATGGCTCCCCTCGTCACAGTGGTCTCGTACTGTTCGCCAGGTCCCACCCGATTGAATCGAGTGGTTGGCAACTTCAGGTGGACCTCATTCCTGACAATGCGTTTGCACCCATCGGCGGGCTGCAGAACCGCATCCTCGGTGTTGGCCTGACGCTTGGATTACTGGCGAGTTTGCTCCTCTTCTTTCCGATGCGCTTCTTGGCGCGGCCACTCTTACGGCTGACCGAAGCCGCTAGGAGGCTCCGTGATGGCGATTACTCCAGTAGGGTTTCGATCGAATCTTCCGACGAACTCGGCGAGCTCAGCGAGTCATTCAACTCGATGATGGATGCCGTTCAGGAGCGTACGGAACGCCTGCAGCAGACGACCGCCGATCTTCGTGACCGGCAGAGTGAGTTGAGCTATGAACGAGACCGTATGCGCGCTGTCATCGCGTCGATGCGTGATGGGCTCGTTGTGCTCGATGGTTCCGGAGAACCACTGTTCCATAACGGACCAGCAGCGCCCCTCTTGCGGCAGATTCTCGACGCGAAAAATGAGTTGGTTTCGCACCACATCTGTACCACACGGGAAAGTGAGGAACTGGACTGCCGGGCGTGCTTGTTCGATCCTGCCGGAGTTCCGAGGTCCTGCGTACTCGAGATCGATGGCGGTGTCTACGAGGTCCACACGACCCTGCTAGGTCCCGATAGGACTGGAATGGCGGGGAGGGTGCTGGTTAGCCGCGACCTCTCTGATCGCATCACGCAGGATGAGCAACAGATTCACCAGGAGCGACTTGTCGTGTTGGGGGAAGTGGCTGCTGTAATGGCTCACGAGCTGAACAATCCACTCGCAGCTATCAATATGTACAACCAGATGACGATTGCCGAGGTGGAAACAGAATCGGATATTGCGGAGAACTCGCAGGTGATCGCGCGTAACGTTCAGACGTGCAAGCGCACGATTCGTGAACTTCTTGACTACGCGACGGATGCGACGCCTGAGATAGGTTCGGTCGATATCGGAGCCACCCTTGAGGACGCATCTATCTTCTTGCGACCGATTAGGGAGCGCTCGAGCGTCAAGCTCAGCATGGATGTGCCCGAGGGATTACCTGGGGTCACCGGGGACGAGGTTCAAATTCGGCAGGTGTTCGTCAACCTGATCGTAAATGCGATTCAAGCGTTCGGTCCGGGGGGGGGGACCGTGACCGTCAAGGCTCATGGCGCTGAACGCCACCTCATCATCGACGTCTCCGATGACGGCCCCGGAATCTCCAAGGATGCGCACGAGCAGATCTTCAAGCCGTTCTTCACGACGAAGCCCCGTGGCGACGGAACAGGACTCGGCTTGCCTACTGCTCGGCGAATCACTGAAATGCACGGGGGAGGGCTGGAACTCGTCACCACCGGACCGAGCGGCTCCTGCTTCCGAGTCCGCCTGAGCATTGCCCCAGAACCCGTGACATGATCAGAGAAAACCAATTCGAGGCCGATCTGGCCGACTTGCGCGTCCTTGTTGTCGATGATGAGGAGGATATTCGTCTCGGACTGGGCAAGCTCGTGTCCCGTCTGGGGGCGGACGTATTCGTTGCTGCAGATGGCAAGGAGGCGCTCAAGCACGTGCGGGACTCAGGCGTTGACCTCGTCATGACGGACTTGATGATGCCTCGTATGGGGGGCCAGGAGCTCTTGGTCGCCGTGAAGGAATTGAGTCCGGAGACTCCGGTCGTGATCCTCACCGGCTTCGGGACGATCCAGGCAGCCGTCGCAAGCTTACAGGCGGGGGCTGCCCACTTCATGATCAAGCCTTTCGACAACGAGGAAGTTCAGCTCCTCATCAGTCGACTGGGGCGACAGGTCTTGGCGCGCCGTGCTTCTTCAGCGCGTGCCAGCACCGACGGACCCGATCTGATTGCCGTGGATCCTGTGATGCAGCGTGTGTTGAAGCTCATCGAGAGCGTAGCGCCTAGCCCTGTACCGGTCTTGATCGAAGGTGCGAGCGGAACGGGGAAGGAAGTTATCGCTCGGACCATTCATGCTATGAGCGCTGTGGCCGACAAGCCCTTCATGGCTGTCAACGCAGCGGCCCTGCCCGATACGCTGCTGGAGTCGGAGCTCTTTGGACACAAGCGCGGGGCCTTCACCGGTGCAGATCGTGATCGGAAGGGGATCTTTCGGGAAGCCGAAGGTGGCACTGTCTTCCTTGACGAGGTTGCCTCCATGTCTCCGTCCTTCCAGGGCAAGCTCCTTCGCGTGTTGCAGGAGAAGCGCGTTCGCTCGTTGGGGTCCGGGCGAGACGAGAGCGTTGAATTCCGACTGGTCGCTGCGACCAACCGTAATCTCGAGGCGATGTTCAAGAACGGAGGTTTTCGAGAGGACCTGTTCTATCGTCTCGGCGTCGTTCGCGTGCATTTGCCGCCACTCAAGAATCGAGCTGGCGACATTCTCCCGCTGGCTGTGCGCTTCCTGGATTCAGCGGCGAAGACGTGCCTCTCTCCTGGTGCGCGGACTCCAGAGCTGTCCAGGGCAGCAGTCGATGCACTCCATCAGCATTCTTGGCCTGGCAACGTGCGCGAGCTCGAGAACGCCATACATCGAGCCGTTATCGTGTGCAAGTCGGACAGTATTGAAACGCACCATCTCGGGCTCGCGGAGAACACCTGGGGCGGCGAGCATGAGCCCGATGAAGGCATCGCATACAATGAGGGCAAGCAGATGGCTATCGATCGCTTTCAGCGAGAGTTCATCCAGCGTGCACTCGAAGCTGCCGAAGGCAACGTCTCCCGAGCATCGGAGCGCTGCGGCCTGACACGTGCGGCCTTTCAGCGCATCATGCGTCAGCACGGGATTGAGCGAGAGCAGTTTCGAAAACCGTGACGGCGCTGCCCGCCCCGGTGTTGGTGTTTCGGTGACAGGGTCCCGTCTTTGGTCGTACCCTGACTCTTGATGAAAGGGGGCAGTCCCGGTGAGGCACCACGTCGCCGGGGCCCCGATCCGCATCGTCGAGTGGTGCCGTAGTGTTGCGGTACCATTGACGGTTTGTGAGTGGCCGAGAAAGAAGAGGGCGTTACCGGAGGTGTTCGGCTTAGAGGTCGGGCCGATTCGTCCTCGTCGGATCCCCGGCGAGAAGCAGGATGGCTGGCAGGAGTAGGACAGTGGCGAAGGGTCTCATCGGGCTAACAGGTTGACGGCTCGGACAGTGCGGGTGCGTTCCTCGATGTGAGGCGGAAGGGTGCCTTTGAACCAGGCCTTGGCGCGGTAGGTGAATTCATCACCGGAAGGCAGGAAGCTGAGAGGACGCAGGTGTTGTGCGGTTCGAGGGTGATGTCGAGGGGCGGTGTCGGGTTTTTCGTGACAGCCCACGCACGTCTTGGTTTCGTTGGGCCGCGCATAGATCCAGGTCAACTGGTTGCCCAGCACGCGGCGGTCACTGTCCAACACCTGGAAGTGCAGCAGGCGGTCGGCGGGTACTTCGACGAAGAAG